>JBDTMS010000273.1:0-5977 GCA_039934195.1 Betaproteobacteria bacterium | reverse complement strand
GATGCGAGCCAGAGCGCCGACAAGATCCGGATTGCCGACCATGAAGCCGACCCGCCAGCCGGCCATGTTGTAGCTCTTCGACAGCGTGAAGAATTCGACGGCGACGTCTTTGGCGCCCGGTACCTGCATGATCGAAGGCGCCCGATAGCCATCGAACACGATGTCGGCGTAGGCGAGATCGTGCACGACGTAGATGCCGTGCTGTTTGGCGAGTGCGATGATACGTTCGAAGAAATCGAGCTCAACGCATTGCGTTGTCGGATTGCTCGGAAAATTCAAGATGAGCATCTTCGGCTTCGGATACGAGTCCGTAATCGCCTTGTTCAGCTCCTCGAAGAAGTCCACCCCGGGCAGCATCGGTACATGACGAATGTCGGCGCCGGCAATCACGGGACCGTAGATATGGATCGGATAACTCGGATTGGGCACCAGCACGATATCGCCGGTCGTCAGCGTTGCCAGTGCAAGGTGGGCGATGCCTTCTTTTGAACCGATCGTGACGATCGCCTCGCGGTCGGGATCGAGCTCCACTTGATACCGCGTTTTATACCAGTTGCAGATTGCCTTGCGTAGCCGGACAATCCCTTTGGACACGGAGTAGCCGTGCGTATCGCCACGTTGTGCGCTTTCCACTAGCTTGTCGACGATGTGGCGCGGTGTCGGCTGATCCGGATTGCCCATACCGAAGTCGATCACGTCCTCGCCGCGCTTGCGTGCGGCCGCTTTCAACTCGCCGGTAATGTTGAAAACGTAAGGGGGCAGGCGCTGAATACGGGGAAACTGCTCCACGGGCGGGTACTCCACAGAAACTTTCTGAAATGAAGTCACGATGTTACCGGAGCCCTCCGGCTCCAGCAAACCCCATATGAAATTTCATCTGGCCCGTGTTGAGGGGCGCAACTCGTTCAGCGGCTACGGCAACGACTATGTCGAGATCGGCGGCACGCGCTACGCACAAAGCGTCATCGTGCTTGCGGATCGGATCATCGATTGGGAGGCCGCGCGTTTCGAGGACCTGACCACAGCGGAATTCGCAGCGATCGCCAAGCTGGAGGTCGACGTCGTCGTCTTAGGCACGGGGCCGCGATTGCGCTTTCCACATCCATCGAAGACCGCGCCGCTGCTGCGGGCAGGTATTGGGCTGGAAGTCATGGACACCCGCGCGGCCTGCCGCACATACAACGTGCTGCTCGCGGAAGATCGCCGCGTCGGTGCAGCGCTGCTAATGGGATCGGCAGGATCAGAGCCCGCTTGAGGCTCGGCAAATCGGCAATCAGAGGTAAGACGAGAAAGCAGCGGGTCGAAACGCTGCGTAGAGCGGTTACAGTTTCGGCGCTTTCATCAGCAGCGTCTGCTTGACGCTGGCTGTCACGACGAAGCTTGCTGCGGCAGAGTCGACATTTACCAAGCGGTGACGCGCTGAGGCCTGCAGCTTATTCCACCCGGCCGCAATGCCGTAAAACGCTGCCGCGCCGCGCTCGCCGGTTGCGAACCGCTCGAACAGGTGTTCTAGCCAGGTCACGCCGGTAGCTACAGTGGCGAGCACCGCAGGCGCGATGATCAGATTGAACCCCACGCCCAGCACAACCTGCACGAATGCCGGCGCTGCCGCGAGCCAGATGAAGAAGTGTTTGCTCAGATCGTCCATGTAGACCATGAGAGCAAGAAGCGTTCTCATGGGTCCCGCCGCTGAGCCTCGGCGTCGTTGCATACCGGATCGACTGGTGCGCTCGAACGACGCGCCGTTTCGCGTCGTATGTAGTTCGCTGCGGAGACGACTGACTATGCAGAGCAGATAGGTGCGCTCCCGCGCTTGCGCTCAATTCCGTGCCTAGACGCCGGCCAGACATTTGATGTGGGCAGCAACACAACGGCCCAACGCGGCCAAGTGGTAGCCGCCTTCAAGGGTGGAGATAATTCGACCTTCCGCATGCTGCGCGGCAACATTTCTCAGCTGTTCGGTTACCCATATGTAATCCGCGTCCGTGAGTGCGAGGGTGGCCAGTTCGTCGTCCCGATGCGCGTCGAAACCTGCCGAAATGAACAGCACCTGGGGACGGAAATCGTGCAACGCCGGGAGCCAGTGGGCTTCTACGGTATTGCGGAACACCTGACCATCGCTGTGCGCACGAAGCGGCAGATTGACCATGCGCTCGGAGCGTCCTTCGACGCCGCTGTACGGATAAAACGGATGCTGAAACGTGGATACCATCATGACGCGCGGATCGTCGCGAAAGATATCTTCGGTTCCGTTGCCATGATGGACATCGAAATCGGCGATGGCCACGCGCTCGATGCCGTACACGTCGAGCGCGTGAGCAGCGGCGACCGCAACGTTGTTGAAGATGCAAAAACCCATCGCATGCGTGCGCTCGGCGTGATGTCCGGGTGGACGCACGCTGCAAAAGGCAGTGCTGGCCGTTCCTGCAATCACGAGATCCGTTGCTAGAACTGCGGCACCGGCCGCGCGTAGCGCCGCCGTGTACGAGTGCGGATTCATCACGGTGTCGGGATCGAGATGCACAGTTCCAACGGCCGGTGCCGCAGCCTCTATCGCGTCTAGATACTCGGCGTCGTGGACGCGTAGCAGTTGTTCCCGTTGTGCGAGCGGCGCCTCGTACTCCACGAGATGGCCGATCAAGCCGGAGGTGATCAACTCACTGCGTATGGCGTGCAGACGCTCCGGAGACTCAGGGTGATCGCGCCCCATGTCATGCAGAGTACAGTCGCGATGGGATATGAAAGCGGTGGGCATGGCAAATCTGCGGATACTGTGACCACCATATTAAAGCCTTCGACACTTGGACGTCGACGCCCACCGCAGATAACAGGTAACAACTTGGGGTACCGACGCGAAAATTTTCGCACACCCGTGATCACCAGCGGATTTCATCGGACGCAGCGGCGCATGTCGCCGCGCCGCTGGAAGATTACACGGCAAATGCTGTGCCGAGCCTAGTACCGTGCATCTAAATTAAGAGCGGCAGCGTGAATTTCCATTTGCGAGCCATCGCGCACTTCAGTTCCGAGCAGCGGCTGCCGTAGTCACTGCTGCTCGCCACTCGCTCATCATCTGGTGCGCGACCCGACACTGGTCGTGCCGGTCAACCGTTTTCCGCAGAACTTCCTTAGTAGTACAGCCAGGTCGAGGTGCGAGGGCTTGGCGGACCGCTCGATGCAGCGCGCTGTGCGTCCGCCCCGCAATTGATACTATTGTTGGCAAAAAGGAATACAAGATGCAGCGCGAATCTATCGCCACACGCCTGTTCGGCACTGATCGCGCTGAACGCGACTACCGCCCGAATGCCGCTGCGATTGCGGTCAGCCACGCACGCCTCACGCCGGTACAGGCGGCTAACACGCTGCAGCAGATCGTCGATCAAGTCGGCAGCATCATCTTGGGCAAACAGATCCAGATCCGGCTCACGCTCGCCTGTCTACTCGCGCGCGGGCACCTGCTCATCGAAGACATTCCCGGGGTTGGTAAAACCACGCTTGCGCATGCGCTGGCAAGCTCGCTTGGTTTGAAATTCCAGCGCATCCAGTTCACCAGCGATCTGCTGCCTGCCGACATCGTCGGGGTTTCTATTTTCGATCGACAGACCAGCGCGTTCAATTTCCATCCCGGTCCGGTATTCGCGCAAATGATTCTCGCGGACGAAGTCAATCGTGCAACGCCGAAAGCGCAGAGCGCGCTGCTCGAAGCAATGGAAGAGCACCAGGTGACGACCGAAGGCCAGACGCGCCCGCTGCCCGAGCCCTTCTTCGTGATCGCGACCCAGAATCCGTCGTATCAGGTCGGCACCTTTCCGTTGCCGGAATCGCAACTCGACCGCTTTCTGATGTGCTTGCGCCTCGGTTACCCCGACGCGCAAGCGGAGCGCCTGTTGCTCGAAGGGCGCGACCGTCGCGACATGGTCGCCGAGTTGACGCCGCACATCACCGCGCATGAGCTGATCGTATTGCAGCAATCGACCCGGGAGGTGTACGCATCGTCCGCGCTGTTCGACTATCTCCAGGCACTGGTTACGTTCACGCGGCAATCGCCGGATTTTCTCACCGGATTGAGCCCGCGCTCCGGCCTCAACCTGCTCAATGCCGCGCGCGCCTGGGCATTCCTGGAAGGTCGCGACTTCGTGTTGCCTGAAGATGTACAGACCGTGCTTCCCAGCGTGATCGGCCATCGGCTGCAGTCCGCCGGCGGTCAGCGCTCGCGCGATGCCGACGAAGTGGCGCGCAAGCTGCTGGCCGAGGTCCCGCTGCCTTAAGTTGCAATTGCAGCGGCAATGATCGGCGCACTTCGCGGCCGCATAGCCAAAGCCGTGTTGCGTGTGGCGCGCCCCGACGCCGGCACTGTAACGCTCACGCAGCGGCGCATCTACATCCTGCCGACGGCTTCGGGATTGCTGTTCGCCGCGACTCTGCTCGCCATGCTGATCGGCTGCATGAACTACAACGTCAGCCTCGGCTACGTCCTCACGTTTCTGGTGAGCTCGATCGGGGTCGTGTCGATACTGCACACGTTCCGCAATCTCGCTCAACTGCAGCTTCGCGCGGGCAGAAGCGTGGCCGTGTTTGCAGGCGAGCACGCCGTGTTTCCGATCCTGCTTGTCAATCCCACTCGGCTGTCGCGTAAATCGCTCGCCTTGCAAGCCCGCGTCGGTGATGCCGTATATGCCGATGTTGCGGAAGGGCAGACCGTCTACGCAGCGCTGAGAATTCCGAGTGAGCGTCGCGGCATCCTACATATCGGCCGTATCCGCGTTTTCACGCTGTTCCCACTCGGCTTGACGCGAGCGTGGTCGAACGTCGAGCTCGATGCGACCTGCGTTGTGTATCCCGCGCCTGAATCGGGCGTCGTGCCGCTACCCACGCCAAGCGGCGGTACTGCCGACGGCGCGTATTCTGCGCAGGGCAGCGATGATTTCGCGGGGCTGCGCAAGTATGAGCTTGGCGATTCATTGCGACATGTCGCGTGGAAAGCGCTCGCACGCGGACAAGTCATGCTAACCAAGCAATTCTCCGGGATGGCGGCCGGAACGTTGTGGCTCGAATGGGATGCGATCCCGGCTGACATGCCGCACGAAGCACGTATTTCCAGGGTGGCGCGCTGGGTACTCGACGCCTCCCACAGCGGACAGACGTTCGGGTTGCGATTGCCGGCCGACGTGTTGGCGCCGGCCGCGGGCGCAGCGCATGAAGAACAATGCCTGACCGCGCTGGCGTTGCTGGAACTGTGATGCAAAAGACCGAACAGCTGCCGCTGCGACGTGGCGGCATTATCTCTTTGCTCGGCGCGCTGCTGGCTGCGCTGGCGGCGCATGTACCGCATCTGCCGGTGTGGTTGTGTGCGATCGTCGTCGCGCTGCTCGTTTGGCGCGGCTACTGCGCAGTGCGCGGCACCAAGCTGCCCGGCAAATGGTTTCTGATCGGCATGACGGTGATGGGAACCGCGGCGATCCTGGTCAGCTTTGGTCCCCGCTTCAGCCGAGATACTTCGGTGGCTCTGCTAGCGTTCATGCTTGCGCTGAAGGTCCAGGAATTGCGAGCGCTTCGCGATGCGAGTGTTGTGATCTGTCTCGGCTACTTCGTGTTGATCACCGGTTTTCTGTACTCGCAGACCATCCCGACTGCGCTCTACATGTTTGCGCTGGTCATCTGGCTCACAGCGACGCTGGCGGTATTTCAAGACCGCACCCGATCGAGCTCACAAATCGCAGCGCTGCGCATCTCAGCGTTACTGGTTGTGCAAGCGGTGCCGCTGATGATCGCGCTGTTCCTGTTGTTTCCCCGCGTGCAGGGGCCGATCTTCGGATTTCCGCAGGCGACCTCCGCGGGCGTGACGGGACTGTCCGACAGCATGTCGCCCGGCAGCCTGAGCAACCTGGGGTTGTCCGATGAGGTTGCATTCCGCGTGCACTTCAATTCAACGCCGCCGAAGCCGAATCATAGTGCTGACGGCTAAACTCAAACAAAG
>JBDTMS010000272.1:0-5984 GCA_039934195.1 Betaproteobacteria bacterium | reverse complement strand
CTGAACAAATTGTCTTTGCGACCGACGCTGATATCGACGCTGGTCGTGTCGAACTTCGCCGGCGCCATCTGACACGCGAGCGTGCGCTTCCAGATCATCTCGTACAGCCGCGCCTGATCCGGGGTGAGATAAGAGCGCACCTGATCCGGCGTGCGAAACGCCGAAGTGGGGCGAATACCTTCGTGCGCTTCCTGCGCGTTCTTCGATTTGCTTCGATAGTGTATCGGCGCTTTGGGTAGATAATCCGCGCTGAAAGTCTTGCCGATGTAGCTGCGAATTTCCTGCAGTGCTTCGTTCGCCAGATTGGTCGAATCGGTACGCATGTATGTGATGAGACCGGTCGAGCCGCCGTCGATGTCGACGCCTTCGTACAGTTGCTGAGCCGTGCGCATCGCACGGTCGGCCGTCATCCCGAGCTTGCGCACGGCTTCTTGCTGCAAGGTCGAAGTGATGAAAGGCGGCGACGGATAGCGCAGTTTGGGTTTACGGTCGACCTTGACGACAGTCCCGTTGCCCTTGCTCAACTTGGTCAGCTCATCTACCACCGCCTGCTGCTCTTCTGCGGTGGTCAGCGTGAACTGCTCGACTTTCTCGCCCTTGAATTGCATCAACCGGGCGCGGAAACGATCCTTGCCTTTATGGCTCTCGAAATGGACGGTCCAATACTCGCGAGTCTTGAACGCCTCGATCTCCAGCTCGCGCTCGACGATCAGGCGCAACGCCGGACTCTGCACGCGTCCGGCGGACAAGCTCGGACCGATCTTCTTCCACAGCAGCGGCGACAGATTGAAGCCGACCAGATGATCCAATGCGCGTCGCGCCTGCTGTGCATTCACCAGCGGCATAGAAATATCGCGCGGGTGCGTCACGCCCTCTTTTATCGCCGATTCGGTAATCTCATAGAACACCACGCGCTTGAGCGGACGGTTCTTGAAGCCCTTCTTGGTTTTCAAAATCTCGGAGAGATGCCAGGCAATCGCCTCGCCTTCGCGGTCCGGATCGGTTGCCAACAGGATTTCGTCGGAGCTTTCAGCCGCACGCGAGATCGCGTCGACGTGTTTTTTATTTTTCTCGACGAGCGCATAGCGCATGCTGAAGCCGTTCTCCGTATCGACGGCGCCCTCCTTTGCTTCGAGGTCACGCACGTGTCCATACGACGCGAGCACCTCGAAATTCTTGCCGAGGTATTTCTTCAGCGTCTTGGCTTTGGATGGCGATTCAACGATTAATAGGCTGCGAGTCATGCTGCGAACGCACAAAAGAAGAGCGGCAGATAATAGGGATTGAATCCAGCCAACGCAAGCCGCAACGGTTCAAACATCCATGTGGTGGTGTTCATCAGCGCGTAATTTGGGTCGATCGTTCGGTTCGCAACGTGCTGCATGTCGGTATTCACTGCATGCGCTGCAGTAAGCCGCCGGGCAACCGCGCGACGTACCCGGCGAGCTCCAGGCTCAGCAGCAGGTTCGACGCGACCTCCGCGGCAATGCCCGCGCGTTCGCAGATCGTGTCGAGATCTATCGGCTCGAAACCGAGCGAGCTGAGTAAAGTTGCTGCCGCCGGATCGAGCTGCACCGCCTCGTGGGCCGCTTCGACTCGCGGCGCTGCCATCGATAGTTCCTCGAGAACGTCTTGCGCTGTCTCCACTAACTTGGCGCCCTGTTTGATTAGCCAGTGGCAGCCTTTCGCCACCGGTGAATGAATCGAACCGGGGATTGCGTACACCTCGCGGCCTTGATCGAGTGCTTGCCGAGCGGTGATGAGCGATCCGCTGCGCAGTGCTGCTTCGATGACGAGCACGCCGCGCGACAACCCGCTGATCACGCGATTTCGCCGTGGAAAATTTCCCGGCAGCGGCGGCGTGCCCAGTGGAAACTCCGACAGCAGCACGCCTTGTTCCGCGAGCTGATGTGCGAGCTGGCGATTGCGCGCCGGATAAACTTTGTCCAGCCCCGTCCCGACCACGCCGATACTGGAGGATGCGCCCGCCAACCCGCCGCGGTGGGCCGCCGCGTCGATTCCCAGTGCGAGGCCGCTGACGATCGTCAGACCCGCGTTGCTTAAAACTTCCGCGAATGACTGCGCGTCGCGTGCGCCCCCGGCACTGGCGCTGCGGCTGCCGACCACGGCCAGCGCGGGTTGTCGCAGCAGCTCGAGCCGGCCTTTGGCAAATAGCAACAGCGGCGGGTCGGCAATTTCGAGCAGCGCCCTCGGATAGCGCGAATCGGCGATCGTCAGTAAGTAATTACCGGCCTCGCTCAGCCAAGCAAGCGCCGTTTGCACAACGTGGTCATCGGGTCCTGCTTGCAGTGCGGACACAGCGGTGCTACTGACGACGCGCAGCAGATCTGCTCTCGATGCAGCGAATACCTCCTGCGGCGAGCCGAACGCGGACAGCAGTTTGCGCTGACTCGCCGGCCCGAGATTCGCAACCGACGCGAAGCGAAGCCAGCTCTGCGCATCCGCTACATCAGGATCATGCGTGCCTGCGACGTTGCTCATGGGCGGAAATGAAAAGAGGCTCCGATAAAGATCGGAGCCTCTTTTACTAAGACGGGCGGTTACGGATTCTTGACGATGTCGTTCAGATTCACTTGCTGTCTGGACTGCATCACCAGCGCGTAGGACATCTTATCGAAAACACGGAACACAAACACGAGACCGTACTCGAGCTCCGGGAGCGGCACGCGCCGATCGCCGACGGTTACCGTGCCGTCCGAACGATACAGCCCTAGAACATGCCCCATCTCGACGCCATCTCGTGTGCCGCGGTTCAAAACGATGACGGACAGCGGGGCGATCTCGGAGACGCTGGTCCCGGTGCCGGCCATCACCTTGCCGCGGATATTTTTCTCCGGCGCGCGCGGCACATACGGCAAGCTCTGCATCGGCGGCATTACTGTCAGGCGATCGCCGTTAGCGACTTCCTGGATCGCGTGGACGATGCGAACGGTCGATACCTCCGCAAACGATTGCACCTCGGCATCGCCGAGATAGACCGCCTCATAGCCCAAGATCTCGCCGGAATCCGGATCGCGAAACGTGCGGCCCGGACGGTATAGATTCCAGAAGTTGCCGAGCTTCTCGTCCAGCCCCATCGCGTATGCGATATCCGGTGCCGACAGAATGACGCGATCCTGGGTGGTGGCGACGATGTGCGCCGAGCGCGCAGCGGTATCGGGATCGATCACCAACGGGCGGTTCAAAAACGGTCCGATGTCTTTCGCAGGAATCGCGGGTATGCCCATGCGGCCGATCAGCTTCGAGCGCATGCGCGGTTCCATCTTGGACACCTGCAACTGATAGCCGTACCAGCGCGACAGCCCGCCGTCGGATACGCCTTCCAGGCGCAAGCGCGCGGTCGCGCCGGACAGGTCGAGGATAATCACATCGCCGGGATAGATTAGGTGCGGATTCTTCACCTCGTCCTTGTTCATGCCCCAGACTTCCGGCCACTTCCATGGATTTTTCAGGAATCGACCCGAAATACCCCACAGCGTGTCGCCACGCTTGACCGTGTAACGCGGCGGCGGATTGTCCTGCAGTTGCACGTCCGATTTCGCGACGGGTGCTGTGGGCTTTTCGGCGGGCTTTTGCGCGCGCGCCTTCTCCGTCGGCGCATCGGCGTCCGGACTGTCATCATCATCATCCGGTGTCGGCATCGGTGTTGCCGCTGGGCTGCGCATCGGTTCGGTTGCGCTGTCCTGTGCGCTGGCGGAGGACAACATCCAGACGAACAGCAAAGGGATAACCGATATAATTCTTAGCATTTGAGTCCCCGGTCGATTTAGCGTGCGCGGCAACGCGCCGCGTGAGCTCCCGCCCTCGTCGACTGTCTCGCGGGATCCCAAAATTGTCTTTAAAGTCTGCACGTCGAACCCTCAATAAGCAAATAAATTATGGCCTTACTATCTATACTCCGGTACCCGGACGAGCGTCTGCACAAGATTGCAGCGCCGGTCGAAGTGGTTAACGACGAGGTACGGCATTTAATTAGGGACATGGCAGAAACGATGTATGCAGCGCCTGGTGTCGGACTCGCGGCAACGCAGGTCGACGTGCACAAACGCATCATCGTGATCGATATCTCCGAAGCGCACGACGATCTTCTGGTGCTGATCAATCCCACCATCGTTGATCGTCGCGGCCAGTCGAATCTGGAGGAGGGATGTTTGTCGGTGCCCGGCATTTTCGACCAGATCGAACGATCCGAATGGGTGAAGGTGCATGCGCTCAATGCCGAGGGCAATACCTACGAAGTCGAGGCCGACGGCTTGCTAGCCGTGTGCATCCAGCACGAGATGGATCATCTGGAAGGCATCGTGTTCGTCGAGCATCTGTCGCGCCTCAAGCAGGGGCGCATCCTCGCCAAGATCAAGAAGCAGGAGAAGCAGCAGCGACGCGCGCTCTGACCATGCGCCTGATCTTCGCCGGAACACCCGCATTCGCCGAACTCGCACTGCGCGCATTGCTAGATGCCGGCCACGATATCGGCGCGGTCCTCACACAGCCGGATCGGCCGGCGGGACGCGGGATGAAGCCGCGCCATAGTGAAGTCAAACTACTTGCGCTCGAGCGCGGCCTCGCGGTGCTGCAATTCACCACGCTCAAATCCCCCGATGCTCTGGCAGCGCTGCGCGCCATCGATGCCGCCGCGATGATCGTCGCAGCCTATGGGTTGATCCTCCCGCAAGCTGTGCTCGATCTGTTTCCGCTCGGCTGCATCAATATCCATGCTTCGCTGCTACCGCGCTGGCGCGGCGCCGCGCCGATTCAACGCGCCATTCTCGCCGGCGACAGCACGACCGGTATCAGCATCATGCAAATGGACGCCGGCCTCGATACCGGGCCGGTGTATGCCAGCCACCGGCTTGCGGTCGAAGCGGACGACACCGGAGCATCGCTGCACGATAAGCTCGCCGCGCTTGGCGGCCGTGCGATCGTGGCGACGCTGTCGGCACTTGCGGCAGGCACCGTCAACGCCGCAGCGCAACCCGCCGAAGGCGCGAGTTACGCCCACAAAATCGACAAGAACGAAGCGCACATCGATTGGCGTTTGTCGGCTGCGCAAATCGAACGTCAGGTGCGTGCGTTCAATCCATTTCCGGTAGCAAGCACAACTCTGCAGGCGGCACCCCTGCGCATCTGGCGCGCCACGATGGTAGATGCGGGCAATTGCAAACCAGGGATCGCCGTCGACACGGCGGGCACCGGCATCATCGTCGGCTGCGGCAGTGGCGCACTGCGCATTCACGAGTTGCAGCGCGCGGGTGGAAAACGTCTCGGCGTCGATGACTTCATGCGCGGCTCGCCAGTGATTCCCGGCGAGAATTTCGGCGCGTGATCGAAGTTCAGCTCACCGCTGTCGCGCTCGTAATGGAAGTGCTGGGCGGCCGCAGCTTGAGCACCGCCCTGGGCAGCGCAAAGACCCTCACCTGCGCAAACACCGGCGGCGCCGAATTGTCGGGCTCCGCCGGGTTGTCGAGCTCAGACTGGGGTGCGATCCAGGACATCGCCTATGGTGTGTTTCGCCAGTTGCGATTCCTGCGTGCGGTCCTCACGCAATTGATCAGTAAACCGGTCACCGATGACGACGTCGAAGCGCTGCTGCTGGTGTCGTTATACCAATTGGAATCGACGCGCGCCGCGCCGCACGCCGTGGTGAACGACGCGGTCGAGGCCTGCGTGCGTCTGCGCAAGACTTCGGCGAAAGGTCTGGTCAACGCGGTGCTTCGCGCATTTCTGCGCCGCCGCGACGAGGTCCTCGCAGGCGCCGGCAAAATCGCCGCGGTCCGGCTGAGCTACCCCGACTGGTGGATCGACGCGCTGAAGCACGCTTATCCCGATTGTTATTGCGAAATTCTCGTAGCGGGCAACGCGCACCCGCCGATGACGCTACGCGTGAACCGCCGCTTGATCGCGCGCGACGCCTACCAAGCGATGCTGCGTGACACCGGCATCGCATCGGAGGCCGCCTCGCAGTC
>JBDTMS010000271.1:0-6013 GCA_039934195.1 Betaproteobacteria bacterium | reverse complement strand
GTTCGTCGTGATGTACTACCAGGGCGTCAACGCCAACATCATGTCGCTCGGCGGCGTTGCGATCGCGATCGGCGCGATGGTTGACGCGGCGGTCGTCATGATCGAGAACGCGCACAAGCATATCGAGCGCTGGCAGCATGCCCATCCGCAGGAGAAGCTGCGTGGCGATGAACAGTGGCGCGTGATCGGCGATGCGGCAGCCGAGGTCGGCCCCGCGCTGTTCTTTTCCCTGCTCATCATTACGTTGTCTTTCATTCCCGTATTTACCTTGGAAGCGCAGGAAGGTCGGCTGTTCTCGCCGCTCGCATTTACTAAAACCTATGCGATGGCGGCCTCCGCCGGTCTCGCGATTACGCTGATTCCCGTGTTAATGGGCTATCTCATTCGCGGACGCATCCCCGATGAGCGCGCAAATCCGATCAACCGGTTTCTGATTGCCGCGTACCGTCCCCTGCTGGATGCGGTGCTGCGTTTTCCCAAGCTCACGCTGGTCGCCGCATCATTTGTAGCACTTGCAACGCTGTGGCCGGCCAGCCGCCTCGGCGGCGAATTCATGCCGCCTCTGGACGAAGGCGATCTGCTGTATATGCCGTCGGCGTTGCCGGGAATCTCGGCAGGCAAGGCGGCGGAGCTATTGCAGCAGACCGATAGACTGATCAAAACGGTCCCCGAGGTAGCGAGCGTTTTCGGCAAAGCAGGACGTGCCGAAACGGCCACCGACCCGGCACCGCTGGAAATGTTCGAGACCACCATTCAGTTCAAGCCCCGGGCCGAGTGGCGCGCCGGCATGACGCCGGACAAGCTCGTTGAAGAGCTCGATCGCGTCGTCAAGGTGCCCGGCCTTACCAACATTTGGGTACCGCCGATCCGGAATCGAATCGACATGCTGGCAACGGGTATCAAGAGTCCTGTGGGCATTAAGGTTGCAGGCACAAACCTGCAGGAGATCGATCGCATCACCAGCGCGATAGAGCGCGCGGTGAAACAGGTGCCCGGCGTCACCTCGGCGCTGGCCGAGCGCCTCACGGGTGGACGCTACATCGACATCGATATCGATCGCGACGCCGCCGCACGCTTCGGGCTCAACATTGCCGATGTGCAGAGCGTCGTGTCGTCTGCGATCGGTGGCGAGAACATCGGCGAGACCGTAGAAGGCTTGCAGCGCTTCCCGATCAATCTGCGCTATCCGCGTGAGATTCGCGATTCGATGGCGTCGCTGCGCAATCTGCCGATGCTGACCGAGCGCGGCGCGCAGATTCGCCTATCCGATGTTGCGAGCGTACGTATCAGCGACGGCCCGCCAATGCTCAAGAGCGAAAACGCCAGACTTTCCGGTTGGGTTTATGTCGACATCCGCGGACGCGATCTGAAGTCGGCTGTGCAGGACATGCAGCAGAGCGTCGCGAAAGACGTGAAACTCTCGCCGGGCTATTCGATCGCGTGGTCGGGACAGTTCGAGTTTCTGGAACGTGCAACCGCGCGCCTGCGAATCGTCGTACCGGTGACGTTGTTGATTATCTTTGTTCTGCTCTACCTGACCTTCAATCGTTTCGACGAAGCGGTGCTCATACTGACCACCTTGCCGCTCGCGATGGCGGGTGGCTTTTGGTTGCTGTGGTTGCTGGGATATAACCTGTCGGTGGCGGCGGGCGTCGGGTTCATCGCGCTCGCCGGCGTTGCCGCGGAGTTCGGCGTGATCATGCTGCTCTATTTGAAGCACGCATGGGCGGTTCGAATCGCCGCCGGCAAAACTAGTGAAGCGGATCTGCTCGATGCCGTTCGTGAAGGTGCCGTGCTGCGGGTGCGGCCGAAAGCGATGACTGTCGCTGTCATCATCGCCGGACTCATACCGATCATGTGGGGATCCGGCACAGGCTCGGAAGTGATGCAGCGAATCGCCGCGCCGATGATCGGCGGCATGGTGACGGCACCGCTGCTATCGATGTTCGTTATTCCGGCTGCGTATCTGCTGATCCAGCGCGCAACGCTAAGCTCGATCCTGGCGAGACCCTCGCAGGTGGATCGCGTGCACGTATGATTGCCTCGAGCCAACCGATGTCGCACCGATCGTCTAGGTTGACGCAAATCACGGTGTTCAGTCTTTCGCCGAACGCGTGGCCCGCCGATTATTGCGGGCGCCGCAGGCGATCACGCAACTCGTCCAGCAGCGTACCTACCTTGAAGGGTTTGACTATAAAACCTGCCGCACCCTTGGCGAGGGCGAGTTGCACTTTATCGACGGTCGCCTCGCCGCTCATCATGACGACCCGGCTCGGGTTTTTGCCCGCTTTGAGCTCGTCCCGCACCGTCAAGCCATCCTTGATCGGCATATTGATGTCCAGCAATGCGACATCCGGGCGCAGTGTTCGGCAGAGATCGAGGGCGACCTCGCCATTTGCGGCTTCACCGACAACCTCATATTCGTCGCCTCGCAGCAGCAGCCTCAGTACTTCGCGCAGATAGGGGTCATCGTCCGCGATTACGATCGTCAGTCTTCGTTCAGCCATTAACCCACCTTGTTCAAAGCATGCATATCGACCGATTGTCGACGGCCATCGTGCCCAATTTCGTAATGGACTTTCGGTCTGCGTACGGATGCGGGCACCTGCGAGTGGCGCGTGCACATCGCTGTCATTGCTGGGGCGCAGGGCTCGAGACTACGCAGTTGCGGCCACCATGTTTAGCCTCGTACAGAGCACGATCCGCAGCAAGCACCATCTCCCGCGCGGACGAACGGCCCGACAGGGGTGCAACGCCTACGCTGTAGGTCACGGAAAACGGCTCTCTGTTATCGCTCTCATGGGCGAGCGTCGCGAATTGTTCCCGTAGCTTGTCCATCAGGACAGCTGCTTTCGCTGCATCGGTGTTGCACAGTACCGCGGCGAATTCCTCGCCGCCGTAGCGAGCCACAACGTCGGTCTTGCGCAAACGCTGCCGCAGAAAGCGGGCGAGCGTCTGCAGCACGCGATCCCCGGTCGGATGACCGTGTCGGTCGTTGACGAGCTTGAACTGGTCGACATCGATCATGGCGAGCGAGAGCGGCTGCTGAAGGCGCAACGCGCGCGCGACCTCGGTTTCCAACAGCTGATGCAGTCGCGAGTGATTGGCCAGCCCGGTCAGGCTGTCCTGTACCATCAACGCACGCAAGACGCGATAGCGCTCCACGCGGCTGCTGACAACCGAGGTCAGTTGAGCTGGAAGAATCGGCTTGGTCAGAAACTCATCGCCACCGAGACCCATCGCAGCAAGCTGCCGGTCGAAGTCGGCTTCCACCGATAGAAACACGATCGGCAGGCTAATGAAGGCGTCCATTTGCCGGATGACGCGCGCTAGAGCGTCGCCGGTGCAACCCGGCAAGTACATATCCATCAATACCAGCTCGGGCTGAAAGGATGCCAACTGCACGAGTAGCTGACTGGGATCGCCGACTTCGCAAGTCAGCATCCCGGCCTGGCGCAAAACCGCTGAGTAGAAGGCCGCCTGGTCTTCGGAGTCTTCCACCACCATGACCCGGTACGGCTCGGGGTCGCGGTGCACGCCAAGCTCGTCCAGTCGGTCTACCAGAGCGCTGGTTTTGAGTGGTCGCATAAAGTAGGCGACCCCTCCAGCTTGCGCTGCGCGCAGCCGCGTCTCGAGATCGCCATGCTCCGAAACAAAGATCAGCGAGGGCGGCGCGGCAAATTCCTGCCGCAAGCGGTCGACCCAATAAGTACCGGCTGATTCGAGCTGCGATACATCCATCAGCACCGCTGTTGGTAAACGGCGTTGACAAGCCTCGATCAATTCGTTTGCATCGGCGAAAATTGCGAGCTCATAGGCGAAGCCTTCGAGTTGCTCGCGAATCCCGTAGACCCAGCCGTCTGCATCCCGCAGCGTGTATACCAGTTTCACGGTTTCCGCTGGGGGCGCCATCGCAGATACGGACGCCGGCTTAGGGGACGAAACCATCGGCTCACGCGGATGTTCCGCCGACCGAATCAGCGCCTGAACAAGGCTGTCGACTTGCGATAGCTCATGAGCGTCCAGAGCATCGGTGCTCGCGGCGATCGGTTTGAGCCGCAGCTCGAGTGCGCGTGCCGCATCCGAGACGTGCGGAAAACCGAATGTCGTCGCGGAACCGGTGAGACTGTGAACGCTGCGATGCAGTGTGTTGCGCAGCTCAGCGGAAGCTGTGCCGCCGAATAATGTCTGACACAACGTGGCGATCTCGGCGAGTCTGCTCGGCAGCGCTGCAGCGAAAGCGTCTGCGATTTGCGCCACGGCATCGACGTAATGACTGGTGGGGGCCGCCTGAGCCGCAGTTTGCGGAGTCGCCGGCTTGGCATTGTGGATTGCCAAGACTTCGCTCATCTGTCGCGACAAGGTCATCGGATCGAACGGCTTGGGAATGACATCGAGTGCACCCAAGGCCTTCAGCTCGGCGATCTCATGCGGCTGCACCTTCGCGGTCATAAACACCGCCAATACGTGTTGCGAGCCGGGTAAGGCCCGCAGCTGTTTGAGCGTCGTGGGTCCGTCCATGCCCGGCATCATGACATCGAGCACGATCAGGTCCGGCTTGAAGCTGGCAAAAGCGCTCAGTGCCTGTTCGCCTGAGCTGCACGCTTCAACAGTGAACCCACCGACAGCCTCGAGCGCCAGCGTCGCCACCGCACGGATGTCCGCTTCGTCTTCAACGTAGAGGATGCGCAACGTAGCACTCCTTCGCTTTGTACATGGCTCAAGCGACCGAAGCCATCTCTGCGATTTCCGTCACGCGCTTGATGATCTCGAGCAGGTGCTCGTTGCTCGTACTGCCTTTGGTCAGCGTCGCTGCCACCGATCTCGCTTGCTCGGGATCTAGATTTTGCGCAGTGAACACGATCACCGGCGGCGGCGCTTCGAGCTCGTTCAGTTCCGTCAGTAGCCGCCAGCCCGATCCGTCCTCCAGCTCCAGATCCAAGATAACCAGCGAATAGGTATTGCGGGCCAGGAGCGCCGATGCTTCGCCTACACTCGACGCAAAATCGAAGTCGGCGATGTCTGCTGCGATCGCAGACACCACCTGCTTGACGTCGGCATCGTCCTCGACGTGGAGGATGCGGCCCCTGCTGGGATGCTGCGCGCCGATGCCGCCACGCACCATCTCGAGCAGCTTGCCATGGTCAAGCGGCTTGTCGAGCCACGCAACCACTTGCGAAGCGCTTTCATTCAAGCGGATGCGGCCATTCTCCGCGTCAATGGAAATCACTACGATCGGCAATCTGCGGGTCGCCGGCCGTTGACGTAACTCCCGAATCAGCTCGATGCCATCGCCATCAGGTAGGAGAAGGTCGAGCGTGAGAGCAGCGTAGCGTTGATCGACGAGCAGCGCGCGCGCAGCCGAGAGCGTCGGCGCAATTTGCGTTCTGAAGCCGCCGACGTGGAGGACCGCGGCGATGGCCGAGGCGGTTTTCGGATCGTCTTCGCAGACCAGCACGCAGGGATCGGTCTCGCCCTTCGGAAGCGCAGCTACGATTGGGTGTTCGGGCACCTCGGGGAAACTTACGTAAAAGGTGGTTCCGCTGCCGATCTCGCTGTCGAACCCGACCTCGCCGCCGTGCTTTTCGACGATTGCCTTGATGATGCTCAGTCCCAACCCCGTGCCGCCTTTTTGGCGGCTATCGGTCGAGTCAGCCTGGCTGAATTTCCCGAAAATCTTGTCGCGGAAATCCAGCGGAATTCCCGGACCGTGATCGATGACGCAGATACGCAAAGCTGCGCCGGTTTGATTGGCGGTTACTTCGACCACACCCGGGGAGGGCGAGAACTTGGCGGCATTCGAGAGCAGGTTGGCCATTACCTGCATGAACCGGTCACTGTCTACCAGGATGCTCCGCTCGGGAACTTCTCCGAGAATCTTGAAGCTGACGCGCAGTTGCTCACCGTAAGCGCGAGTGGCTTCGATCGCCTGGTCCAGCAGTGGGCGCAACCGGTGAGGTTGCAGATCGAAGCGCATCTTGCCCGACTCGATCTTCTCCATATTGAGGATGTC
>JBDTMS010000270.1:0-6019 GCA_039934195.1 Betaproteobacteria bacterium | reverse complement strand
GTCATAGCTTAGCGTGGCCGGCACGGTGACATTAGAAGTGCTCTTCAATACGAACGCGACGCTGGGTGGCTGCACCGGTTCGCTGAACTTGGCGGTCACGGCGGGCTTGGTCGCCACTTGAGTTTGGCTCGGCACCGGTGTGCGCGAAGTCACCGTCGGTGGCACGGTATCCGCAGAGCTGGGACTGAACACCACATCAACCCAGTAATTGCTCGACTGAAATGCCTTGTTCGGAAATGCACTGCCAACGCTGTAGATATAGACCCCGTTGGCGCCGTCAGCGCCGTCTTTGAGCGCATGCAATGGCGGATTATCGAAGCTGCTGTCCGCGAAGTAATAGGTGTCGTCCGAGTAGTGACCGACGCTGGCGTGGTAGGACACGACGTAATGCGTACCGGCGGTGATGCGTACTGGCGTGGCGAGATTAGCTTGCTGCCAGCCGGTGGCCGATTCTCCACTAAAGGTCGCTTGCCCCAGCAGCTGACCGTTGGCGGTCCACAAGGTGCCGACATGCGTACCGGCGTTCGTGGCGGACTTGAAGAAACGGATAGCGCTGATCGTACCGTCGCTGTCGGCGAAGAATTTCACGCCGACCTCGATGGATTTGTCGTCTGCGTCCGTCGTTACAGTCGGCACGGCATTGGTCGGCCAGATCGAGCACGGACACGCGCGTGAGCCAACCGTCACCGACACCGCGGCTGATGCCGCCCCCAGATTAGCGCTGTCATCGGCGGCCCTGGCCATCAATTTATAAGTGCCCGGCTGCGGTGTCTGCCACTGATACATCCAGTTCGAACGACCGCTGCTGACCGGATGCCAGCTGAGTCCGTCATCGGTGGAGACTTCCACGCCACCCACCACACCGCCACCGCTATCTGTTGCCGTGCCGATGATGTTGACCAACGTGTTCGCCGCCACGCTGGTACCGTTGGACGGCGAAGTAATTTGCGACGTCGGCGGGGTCCCGTCGGTCGACTTAGTGGCCGGTACGATGCCGGCGATCAGGGTTGTCGGCTGCACGCCCATGTCGGCGAATAGGTTCACCGTCGCTTGCTGCATGCGAACGTCCACTGGACTGGTTCCATCCGGGCTGCCTTCCAGCCCCCACGCCCACTGCACGGTACCGGCGCCGAACACCAACGCTCCGCTGGCGGTGCGGTACAAGGTCATGTGATGGGTTGCAACGCCCGCGTCATAATGATTGCCGACGTCGGGATCGATCAAGTGATTGGGCACCGATTTGGTGGTGCTAGACAAGCGCACGCTGCCGTTCGGGCGCGCACCGTTGTCTAGATCCTCGTCCCACTCGTAGCCTAGCGAGTTGGGCGCAAGTGTTGCGGTTTGTCCCGCGCTTTGCGTCGCCACCGTCGTGTTGCGCCAGAAGCGCATTTTGCCGTCCTCGTCCGGCACCAAGATCGCGAAGTTAGCTACGGGATCGACCGTGTAGATGGTGCCGGTGAGCGCATTTTCCGGCCGTCCGCCATCGCTTGGAGGACTGAAGCGGCGATCGCGCCACAAGCCGGTCCATACTGGCGCGGCCGGATCGACGATAGCGTTGAAGTGCGTCTCCTTGTAGGTAACCATCGTACGGTGACCAACGTTGTTGCCATCGATGCTGTTCTCGTAGCGGGTTTTCCAGAACACTTCATTGCCGCTGAAGAAGGCGAGGTTCACACCGGCATCCCGTGCGGCCTCTACGTTCACCCGCTGCGGGCCTGACCAGTATTCGTCGTGGCCCGATGAGATAAAAATCTTGTGGTTCTTGAGCAGCGCGCCGCTTCGATCCGTATCGACGGCCGAGATGTAACTGATGTCGTAGCCATTGGCTTCGAGAAATTCCACCATCTCGAACTCGGCGCCGAAGAAAGAGTACTGCATACCCAAATTCACCGCGATGTTGGGCCGATTGAAGCTGACTTTATAGGCACCTTTGTACAGTTGCGGATTGCCCGGGGGGCAATTCACCGTGCACGAGTAGAGATTGTTGCCGCCGAAGTTGTTGTACGCGGCACGCTGAGTGTCGGAGGTCTGGTAGACGATATCTGCTTTGCTGGCGTCGTTGCGTACATTGAAGAACATGTAACCGGCGCCTTTATTGGTGTCGTTACGCACAAGCCGAGCGAAGTACACCCCGGTAGTTGCGGTCGCGGGTAGCGCCCACGACGCCGACTCGAGCCAGTTGCCGCAATCGATCAGTCCGGTGGTATTGGTGGTGTCGACTCGACAAGCGGGCTGAATTTGTAGCGGGATATTGAGCACCGCCGTGACTTTGCGGGCACCGTTGCCTTGATACCAGCCCACGCGATAGATGTCGATGTGGTAGGGCGTAGTGGCTCGCACCTTGAAGCTTATCGTCTGCCCAACGTTGACGCTCTGGTCGGTGGCGAAGCCTTGGACCGCCGCATCGCCTGGCTCCACCAGCTGCCATTCGGCGGGCGGACTTCCGGCTAGTGCGTTTTCGCACGCGATCGGGTTGCACGGACCTGCGGCAGCAAACGCCGCGGTCTCTGTGGCCACATCGTCAGCGCTAGTCTTGTTAGGCTTGTCCTTGGGTTTGTTGTGATGTTCGTTTTCGCCGGGTTCGACAACCGGCTGGTGGTAGTCAAGCTCTGGTTGGTTTTCGTTTTTTCGCGGAGCAGCCTCAGCAAGCGGCAACCAAAACGCAACTAGTGCGGCCTGCAAACAAAACAAGACCTGCCGGAGGCAACGCCGTTTACATACCGGGGCGCAATGCTCGCGCATAAGTGGCTCCATTCACGTCCTTGATTAATAATTTTGGCGCTGCTGCATGCCGAGCTCTGAGGTGAGTTCAGCTGGCGCGAGCGCAGATGGCTCTGCCGGATTTGTCGCGGGCATATTCACGATCCGACCGTTTGGTCTGCTGCCTGTCTGCACACTCGCGTGCGGCTGACAAATTACGACATAGTTGCCAGCCATAGGTCCGTCTTGAAGTGAGCGCGTCACCTCACGCAGCCGCCGCAGTTCAACCTATCCCCTACACCTGTTGCTGTCCCTTCTAGTATAACTTGCATAAACATTTGCACGAATTGACGCCTTAGAGCGACAGGATATGTGCGAGCAAACTTAGCGATCACATTGCCGCCTGTCCCGCTATTTCAGACGAATGCGGCCGCCTTTCGTGCTGTGCGGGATCACAATGGAAGCGTCGATGCGATAGCGCAGTTTGCGTATATCGACGGAGTTAGTCTTTTATGAGCGCCATCGATCCGATCAACAATTTGTCCAGACGGCGGCACCGCCAACCGCGAAACATGCGTTGTCCATTTCATTTTCCGCGGTGTAGATCAAGGTGCAGATTTAGTGCGAGCGCGGCAGTCCACGGGAACGATGGTGTTGGCTTCTAACTTAGTGGGGTATGTGTTGAATAATCCGCGCGTGCCGCGTGCGAATATAAATTCAGTAGTCTGTCCGCGCCATCCTTCGGTAGTTGTTGTTCAAGCCGCATGTTGTATTCCTCTATGGTTAAGCGCCCACGTCCCTACGCCGCATAAATCTCAGATGGACCTGCCATGCGTGCGCCGCGAAATGGGAAGCCGTAGACGACTATTGCCCTTGCAGTGGCAGGATAGCTTGCCGAGATCGAATCGCTACTCGCTGAAAGTAATAGCGGGACCATCGAAACTTCGATACGGATGAATCGCGGGAGGCAAGCAGAGCGGTGGTGCCAGTAGCAGTTGTCTAACCGTTCTGTGCATCGCTCACTCGTTGGCAAGTCAAAATGCGACGTTGCGTTGTAGCGGATGACGCTGTGGATCTGCGACATAGACCTGAAACGTTATCCGACGCATCGCCTGTTCCGTATCCGCGAAACACCGCATCCGGTGCAGAGCGCTTGATGGCAATTTCTTGCATGCGTTCTGTTCGCTTTGGTCGTCGCGCCTTCCCGGCAAACGAACTACAGTGCACGGCCGTTGGAGCTTGCAACCCGTGCACACGCCGCAGAAGGAAATGTATGAAGAACTGCATTGCGCCGAAGAGACCCACCACGCATCGCGTCCTCTCCATCGCGGGCGCCGCTGCTTTTGTAGCAGCGTTCATGGTGTTGCTGTCGCAGCCCGCTCACGCGCATCGAATCAAAGCGCCGTCTGTACCGAGCGACATCGAGGTGCCGCCTGGCAACAAAGCGTTCCTCGTGGGTCATGGCGTCGGTACGCAGAACTATATTTGCGTGCCGTCGGCGTCCGGTTTCGCGTTTACGCTCTTCACGCCCCAGGCCACGCTGTTCGGCCAGGGCGACAAGCAACAGGTCACTACGCATTACTTCAGCCCCAACCCGTTCGAGAACGGGACGGTTCGCGCCACGTGGGAAAGCTCGCGGGACACGAGCACCGTGTGGGGCCAGGTGATCCAACCTTCCTCCGATCCGAACTTCGTCGCGCCGAATGCGATTCCCTGGCTTCTGGTAAAGGTGGTTGGGGCCGCCGAGGGACCGGCCGGCGGCGACCGGCTGACTGACACCACTTACATCCAGCGACTGAATACCGTTGGGGGCAATGCACCTGCGACCGGTTGCGCTAATAGCGCCGACGTCGGCGCTAAAGCCTTCGAGCCGTACACGGCTGACTACTTCTTTTACTTCAGCCCGGACGCAGACGATCGTCGCTAGAAACTTTGTATAAACATTATCGGTCCATCCAACGTCGGGCCTTGCGCATTGACGCGCTGCCTGTAGGGGAAACCCCACGGAAATATCAGCAGCCCCCGACATCACGGACTGACGTGCTTGGTTAGAGTTGGTTTGTAAAAGTATAAATAGAAGATGCACGCGCTACTGTGTGTCCAACGTCGTCAAACCCTTTTTTAGCGCAAACGGTGTTCGCGACAAGCAATGAGTCAACGTTTAAGGAGATCAATTATGAGACGTGTCCTTGTTCTGCAATTGGGCTGGTTATCACTGAGCTTGTTAGGGGGGAGTTTGTTAGCGGGGTCCGCCTCCGCCGCGGTGCTGTACAACAACGACATCCCGGACGGACGGATCGGCACGGCGTCGCGCCCCGACACAGGGAACGGTGAGCGTGAGACTGCGGACGACTTCGTGCTGCCGACAACCTCGGCTATTACCGGCGCGGCCTTCACCGGATTGATTCCTACTGGTGCACAGGTTAAGAACATCGTAGTAGAGATCTATCGGGTTTTCCCCAAAGACTCGCAGAACCCGCCGTCGGGCAAGGTACCCACGCGCGTCAACTCTCCGTCCGACGTTGCCTTCGACTCGCGCGAGAGCGGTTCTGGATTGCAATACACCACCAGCACGCTGCAAAACAGCTTTACGGTCACCGATTCGGTGGTGAACGGAATTAGCGTAAACGCGACACCGAAAGAAGGCAGCGTTACCGGGCAGGAAGTGCGCTTCAATGTTGCCTTCGACACACCGTTCGTGCTGCCGAACGATCACTACTTCTTCGTTCCGCAGGTCGAGCTGTCCAATGGCGATTTCCTATGGCTGTCTGCCAACCGGCCGATCGTTGTGCCCGGTACGCCGTTCGCGCCTGATCTCCAGAGCTGGATTCGCAATGACCCCGGCATCGCGCCGGACTGGCTGCGGGTGGGCACCGACATCATCGGCGGAACCACGTTCAATGCCGCCTTCCTCGTGGCCGGGACGCCAGTTCCGGAGCCGTCGACCTACGGCATGCTCGCCCTCGGCTTGGGGTTCTTGGGCGTTTGGTCTGCACGTAAACGGTCGAACCGGTCCGCGACCTGCTAACGAGCAGAGCTCGCGCCGCGCACGACGTGCGCTTTCATACGACGCTCGGCTTGCTGTTCAATTACGCAAGCCGAGCGCCGCTGGCAGTTAACCAGGTACAAGCGCGCGACCTCGCACTTTATTATCGAAGCCAGACTCGCGACGACGAATATAGTCGCAGCGCCCGGTGTAACACCAGCGCGCAACACCAGCGCCCATTGCTCGCGTACCGCATCGCTTTCGGTGGAGCTGCCGTCGGTAGATTCAACTTCCAAGTGCACCACGTAGAGCGCGTTGGACGACTTCAACAGG
>JBDTMS010000269.1:0-6035 GCA_039934195.1 Betaproteobacteria bacterium | reverse complement strand
CGCAGATTGCTTTCAGCGTCGACGTCTTGCCGGCACCGTTGGCACCGATCAATGCAACGACTTCGCCTTCGCGCACGGTGAGATCGATTCCCTTGACGGCGTTGATGCCGCCGTACGCGATCTGCAAGCCTTCGATTTCGAGCAACGTCATGGCAGCGCGCCGCCAAGGTACGCTTCGATGACGAGCGGGTCGCGTTGCACTTGCGCCGGGGCGCCTTCGGCGATCTTCTTGCCGTAGTCGAGCACCGCGACGCGATCGCACAATCCCATGACGAGCTTTACGTCGTGCTCGATCAGCAAGATGGTCACTGCGTCGTTGCGGATTTGCTGGAGGAGAGCGCGCAAGGACGCGGTCTCGGTAGCGTTCATGCCGGCTGCAGGTTCGTCCAGCGCCAGCAATTTCGGATCGGTCGCGAGTGCGCGCGCGATCTCGAGACGCCGCTGATCGCCGTACGCGAGGTTCTTCGCGAGTGCGTGCGAATGCGGCGCGACTCCGACGTATTCGAGCAGCTGTTCAGCGCGGCGGCGGATGGCGTCCTCTTCGTCGCGCGTGCCGCGATTGCGCAGGATCGCACCGATAGGTCCCGCCTTCGTGCGCAGATGCCGCCCGACCATCACGTTCTCGATCGCCGTCATGTTGGCGAACAAACGAATATTCTGGAACGTGCGTGCGATGCCCGCTTCGGCGATCCGGTTGGATGGTTTTGCGGTGATGTTCTGGTCTGCAAATACGACGGCGCCGGCGTCCGGTTTGTACAACCCGGTGAGGACGTTGAACAGCGTCGTTTTGCCGGCGCCGTTCGGCCCGATCAATCCGTAGATCTCGCGCGGCTCGATGGTCAGGGAAACGTCGCTGAGCGCGACCAGGCCGCCGAATGCTTTTTGAATACCGCGCGCTTCGAGCAATGCCATGCTGCTTATCGATTCAAACGGTGCCCGGCGCGCGTGCGGATGTGAGCTCGCGACGGCGCGTACGCGATGGCCACAGTCCCGCTGGCCGCAGCAACATCACCAGTATCAGTGCTAGCCCGAACAGCAGCAGCCGCAAACTTTCCGGATCGAGAATCACCTTGCCGAACAGTTGCTGCTGCACCGGCGTTGCGGTATGGCGCAACAGCTCAGGCAGGATCGCCAGCAATAGCGCGCCGAGCACGACACCGGATACATGTCCCATGCCGCCCAGAACCACCATGCACAGCACGGTGATCGATTCCCACAGTTGGAAACTCTCCGGACTCACGAAGCCTTGCAGGCTGGCGAACAAGCCACCGGCGACGCCGCCGAACGTCGCACCCATCGCGAACGCGAGCAACTTGACGTTGCGCGTGTTGATGCCCATCGCCTGCGCAGCGATCTCGTCTTCGCGGATGGCAACCCAGGCGCGGCCGATGCGGGAATCCTCCAGCCGGGTGCAGATGAAAATGGTGATGGCGGTCAATACCAGCAGCAGATAGTAGTGCAGGTGCGTGCCGGGAACCGAGATGCCGAGCAACGTTGCGGTCTTGCCGAACGAGACGCCGCCCATCGTCACCGGATCGACCATGTTGATGCCTTGCGGTCCGTTGGTGATGTTGATCGGCGCGTTCAGATTGGTGATGACGATGCGAATGATCTCGCCGAAGCCCAACGTAACGATCGCCAGATAATCGCCGCGCAGCCGCAAGGTCGGCGCACCCAGCAGCACCCCGAAAAATGCAGCCATGGCGGCGCCGATCGGCAGCAACAGCCACCACGGAAGATGGATGCCGAAGTGCGGCGATGCGAGCAGGCTGTAGCTGTACGCGCCGACCGCATAGAACGCGACGTAGCCCAGATCGAGCAGCCCGGCGAAACCGACCACGATGTTCAAACCGAGCGCGAGCATCGTGTACAACAGCGCGAGATCGAGGATGCGAACCCAGGTGCGGCCGACCGACGCCTCGATCGCGAACGGCAACACGCTGAGCAGCACGATCAGAACCACCAGGCTGATCCACCGGCCGCGCGGATCCTGCAGAAACGCTTGCACCCGCCCAATCCGCAACCGGCTCACGCGCGCTCCGCGACGCGCTCGCCTATCAGCCCGGTCGGACGAAATACGAGCACCAGGACCAGCACGAGGAACGCGAACACGTCTTGATAGTTGCTGCCGAACAGCGGCAACGACGAGTTGCCCGCGCATCGCTGCGCGATCTCGCTGGATGCGTGCAGAAGAAATCCGAATTGGCACAGGTCGGTGAGCTGACCGATATAGCCCGCGCCGAAACTCTCGATGAGCCCGAGCAGCAGACCGCCCAGCATCGCGCCGCCGAGATTGCCGATGCCGCCGAGCACCGCGGCGGTAAACGCCTTCAGCCCGAGGACGAAGCCCATGTAGTAGTGCGCGATGCCGTAATTGCTGCTGACCAGGACGCCGGCAACCGCCGCCAATGCGGATCCGATCAGAAACGTTGCGGAGATGATGCGGTTGATGTTTACGCCCATGAGACCGGCGACGACGGGATTTTCAGCGGTCGCTCGCATGGCGCGTCCCAGCCGCGTGAAGTGCACCAGGCATAGCAGGCCAACCATGATGAGCGCCGACACGACGATGATCAGGATCTGCACGCTGGTGATCGTAGCGCCGCCGAAACTGTGCGGCGTCGGTGCGATGATCGGGGGCACCGTGTGGTAGCCGCGTCCCCAGATCATCATCGCCAGCGTTTGCAGCACGATAGAGACGCCGATTGCCGTGATCAGCGGCGCAAGGCGCGGTGCGCGGCGCAGCGGACGATAAGCCACGCGTTCGATCAGAAATCCCAGCGCCATGCACACGGTCAGCGCGACGATCAATGCGGCCACGCCGATGACCGGCGCGGGTACGCCGACATGCGCGCTCACCAAGGCATTGACGACCGAGAGTGCGGTGAGCGCGCCTACCATCACGACTTCGCCGTGCGCGAAATTGATCATGCCGATGATGCCATAGACCATCGTGTAGCCCAGCGCGACCAGCGCATAGACGCTGCCCAGCACGAGGCCGTTGACGATCTGCTGCAGGAAGATTTCCATCAGTCTGCGCGCAATCCAGGCAGTTGCGCGCGATTGCCGCGCGGGCAATGCGCCGCCCGTCGCACCGCTGCACGCGGCTGGTTCACAACACGCTCATGCCGCAACGACGTCATAGAAAGCCCGGCCTAATGGGAACCACCATGGATGTGACCGCGCTTTGACCCGTTAAGTCTACCGCCAAGCGATGTAGCGTTAAAAAAAGCGCCTATCGTTTTGCTCGGCTCAATGTACACCGATCCGGGCAGCGCGCAAAAAAAACGGCGCTCTTGCAAGCGCCGTTTTTGCTCCTCCCGTGCATCGTGCCCTGATCCGCCGCCGCTGCGATGCTGCTACCGCGAACCGATGCCGTGCATCAACCGCCGACCGTCTCGAGAAATTCCCACTTGCCGCCTTTGACTTGATACAGCGTGATGCTGCCGCCTTTGATGTCGCCATTCTCATCGAACGCGACGGTGCCGGTTACGCCTTGATGCGAGATGCCCGCCAGCGCCGGCAGGTATTTCGCCGGATCGGTAGAGTCTGCCTTCTGCATCGCTTCCAGCATGACTTGGGCGGCGTCGTATGCATACGGCGCATAGAGCTGAATGTCGATGTTGAACTTGGCTTTGTATTTGTCCGCGAACGCTTTGCCGCCCGGCATTTTGTCCAGCGGCAGGCCAGGCGAGGAAGCGAATGCACCCTCTCCCGCATCGCCCGCGAGCTTGAGAAACTCGGTGGTCTGCGTACCGTCGCCCGCCAGGAACTTCGCATCGACACCGAGATTCTTGATCTGCTTCATCATCGGACCGGCTTGCGCGTCCATGCCGCCGTAGAAAATCAGATCCGGTTTGCGCCCCTTGATGCTGGTCAGAATGGCGTTGAAGTCGGTCTTGTCGGTGCCGGTGAATTCGCGCGTGACGATCTGTCCGCCCGCTGCTTTCGCGGCTTTCTCGAACTCGTCAGCCAGGCCCTGACCATAGGCGCTGCGGTCGTCGATGATCGCTATGCTCTTGGCGCCGAGCTTGTTCACCGCGTATTCGCCTAGCACTTTGCCCTGCTGGGCGTCGTTGGCCATCACGCGAAATGCATTTTTGAAGCCTTGATGCGTGTAGGTCACATTGGTGGCCGAAGGCGAGATCTGCGGGATGCTTGCGTCATGGTAGATCTTAGACGCGGGAATCGTAGTGCCGGAATTCAGGTGGCCGATGACGCCGGCGACTTTCGCATCCGCCAGTTTTTGCGCGACGATCGTGCCCTGCTTGGGATCCGCCTGATCGTCTTCGCTCAACATCGCGAAGGTGATCTTCTTGCCGCCTAACGTGATGCCCGCCGCATTCGCTTCATCGAGCGCGAGGCGCACGCCGTTTTCGTTGTCCTTGCCCAGATGTGCGATCGGCCCGGTGAGGGGACCGGCGTGTCCGATCTTGACTGCTTCATCCTTGCTGCCGCATCCGGTGAGCGCAAGCAGCGCGGTGGCCGCTGCAGCGACGGCCAGCGTGTTGAGATGAACGGACAGAGGACCCTTCTTCATAGTTTTACCCCTTCGGCTAGGCGGTGGATCGCGGGAATAATGCAAAGAACATCTCGACGGCGCCGTCTCGACGCTTCTCATGCGCGAGTTGTCCGGCGGATTATTCCGCCTCGTCAACGAGTTGTCAAACGCGCGGCGACTGCGATGGCGCTCGACAAAAAAAAAGCCGGCATATGGCCGGCTTTTTTGCTCACTTGACCACGCCTACGAGAGCGACAAAACCCACTCGACGAGCGTCTTGACGTCCGCGTCCGGCACGTTGTTCGGTGGCATGGGAATCGCGCCCCAGACACCGCTGCCGCCGCTCTTCACCTTGCCGATGAGTTTGTCTTCGGCGCCCTTGTCGCCTTTGTATTTCTTCGCGACTTCGACATACGCCGGTCCCACCAGCTTCTTGTCGACCGCATGACAGGCCAGGCAGTTGTATTTCTGCGCAAGCGCTTTGGCTTTCGCCGCATCCGGTTCCGCCTTCGCAGCACCGCCAATCATCAGACCCGCCGTACAGGCAACAGCGATCAAAACGTTTTTCATCTAGGGATTCCTCTCCATTGCGTTGTTCGAAGCGCCCGCAATTCTAATGGCTTCCACGGGCTTTGCAAACTCGACTCCGTATACGACAGTCGATGCCAATGCTGTTTCATTCACGCCTGCGACGTGCGAGTCGTGCTAGCGTTGATTTTCGACTCGTCCGTCGCGCCGACGTTCACTTCCCGTTCGCCAAGATCTTCGCGAGCTCGGCCGGATCCTGAATCGGCGGCAGGCAATTAACGCCGCGGCAAACCCAGGCGTTGACACCCGGACGCTGCGGCTTGTTCATCGCAACGGGCAGACCGGCCTGTGCGTCGGGTAGTGCGATGGCCACGGTCGCCGGAAAATAGTGTTTTGCGAGCGCGCGCAAGAAGTCGTCGAGTAGCGTGTCGTTGCCGCGCAGGATCGCGACGGCGGCTGGGTCGATGTACTCGGACAAAGCCGCACACAGCGAAGCGTACGCACTGGCATGGCGCTGCATCTCGGGAAAGAACAATCGCAAAGCGCGTTCGGCGGACTCCAGGTAGCGCGGCTCACCGATCAGATGTCCAAGTCGCTGCAGCATGAGCGCGGCCACGCCATTGCCCGACGGCGTGGCATTGTCCGGTCCCGGCTTCGGACGATGGATAAGCTGCTCGTGATCGGATGAGGTAAAGAAGAATCCACCGGAGGCGCGGTCTTCGAAGCGATCGAGGACGGCGTCGGCGAGCTCACGCGCCATCTGCATATCCTCTGCGCGGTAGTGCGTCTGCATCATCTCGAGCAAGGCGGCCAGCAAGAACACATGATCGTCCAGATACGCATTCAAGTGGCCTTTGCCGTCTTTATAGGTAGCAAGCAAACGCCGCTTGCGCCAAAGTTGCGTGCGCACGAAGTCCAGTGCGCGGCGCGCGGAGTCGATCCAGTCCTGACGTCCGAAGGCGCGACCGGCGCGCGCCATGGCGTGGATCATCAGCGCATTCCACGA
>JBDTMS010000268.1:0-6069 GCA_039934195.1 Betaproteobacteria bacterium | reverse complement strand
AGCCCTGGCAGCGCACGATCAGCTCGGCGCCCTTCATCGCGCAGTCGCGCCAGATTTCCGGGTAGTTGCCGTCGTCGCAAATGATCAAGCTGACCTTGAGGCCCTTGGGACCGTCGGAGACGTAAGTGCAATTGCCGGGGTACCAGCCTTCGATCGGAACCCAGGGCATGATCTTGCGGTATTTCTGCACGATCTCGCCCTTGTTGTTCATCATGATGAGCGTGTTGTACGGCGCTTTTTTCGGATGCTCTTCATGACGCTCGCCGGTCAGCGAGAACACGCCCCAGACATTCGCCTTGCGGCACGCGGCTGCAAAAATTTCCGTCTCTTCGCCGGGCACCGCGGCGGCGGTGTCGTACATCTCTTTCGAGTCGTACATGATGCCGTGCGTGCTGTACTCGGGGAAGATGACCAGGTCCATGCCGGGCAGGCCGGTCTTCATGCCTTCGACCATCGCCGCGATCTTGCGGGCGTTCTCGAGCACCTCGGCCTTCGTGTGCAACCTCGGCATCTTATAGTTGACGACCGCCACACCGACGCAGTCGTTACTGCTGGAAATATCTCCATGTAGCATTCTGTCTCTCCTTCACTTCAGGTGTTGACGAAACGCTCGCCCTTGAGCGCTTGCTTGATTCCCCCGAGCGTTCTCAGGGGCGCGAACGCATCGCCACCGTACGCTCAAACGGTGAGATACGCGTGAATCCGGGCGGTATCGACCTTGTCCCTGGTTTCTTCGTAGACGAACTCGCCGCGCTCCATGATCAGAAACCGGTCGGCGATTTCCATTGTAAAGCTCAGCACCTGTTCGGATACGACCATCGCAAACCCGCGCTCGACTTTGAGCTTGTTCAACGCCCGGGCGATGTCTTTGATGATGGACGGTTGAATGCCTTCGGTCGGCTCGTCGAGGACCAGAACTTTCGGGTTGCTCACGAGTGCGCGTGCGATGGCCAGCTGTTGCTGCTGCCCGCCGGACAGATTACCACCGCGGCGCGCTTTCATTTCTTTTAGAACAGGAAACACGTCGTAGACATATTGCGGCACCGTCTTGTCGGCGACCGTTTCCATACCGGCGAGAATATTTTCTTCGACCGTCAGGTAAGGAAAAATCATGCGTCCTTGCGGAACGTAACCCATGCCGGCGGCGACGCGATCGTAGCTCTTGGCGCGGGTGACTTCGCGGCCATTGATGCGCAGTTGCCCGGTGCGCACCGGCAGCAAACCGATCAAGGATTTGAGCAACGTGGTCTTACCCATGCCGTTGCGACCCATGATGGCGACGGTCTCGCCATCGCCCAGCTCGAAGCCGATATTGCGAATCACATGGCTATCGCCGTAGTACACGTTGAAATTTTCGACGTTCAGCATAGTGGCGGCTGCATATCAGTGGCCGAGGTAGACCTCGACCACGCGCTCGTCCTTTTGCACGTCGTCCATACTACCTTCGGCAAGCAGCTTGCCCTGATGCAGGACGGTAACTTTGTGCGCGATCATGCGCACGAACGCCATGTCGTGCTCGATCACGACGAGCGACCTTCCAGTAGCAATGCCTTTGAGCAGATCCGCCGTCAGCTCGCGTTCACGCGCGCTCATGCCGGCGACCGGCTCGTCGAGCAGCATGAGCTCCGGGTCCTGCATCAGCAGCATGCCGATCTCGAGCCACTGTTTCTGACCGTGTGACAGCAGGGCCGCCTTGGTATGCAGCTGCTCGCTCAACATGATCTGCAGCGAAACCGCTTCGATCTTGGTGTGCAGCTCGTCGGTACGCCGAAAGAACAGCGACCCCAGCACGCTGCGTCTTTTCGGGTACGAGATCTCGAGATTTTCCTGCACGGTGAGATCTTCGTACGTCGACGGATTCTGAAATTTGCGTCCGACCCCGATACGTGTAATCTGATACTCGATCATATCGTTGAGGCGATAATTTCTGAACTTTATTGTCCCGGCGGACGGCTTGGTCTTGCCACAGATCATGTCCAGGAGCGTCGTTTTGCCTGCGCCGTTCGGGCCGATCACGCAACGCAGCTCGTTCTCATCGACGTAGAAATTCAATCCGTCTACGGCCTTGAATCCGTCGAACGAAACCGTCAGGTCTTCCACGGAAAGAATCAGGCTCACGCGCTGCGTCCTTTGCCGCTCAAGCTGCGCAGCTTGTCCAGCAGGCCAGCCAAACCTTGCGGCAAAAACATGACGACGACGATGAACAGCGCGCCGATGAAATACAACCAGTACTCGACGAAGTTTTCCGAGAAGTAGGTCTTCGCCGCGCCGACCACTACGGCGCCGTAGACCGCGCCGATCAATGACAGACGTCCGCCTACCGCCGCGTAAATCACCATCTCGATCGACGGGACAATGCCGACCAGCGACGGCGAGGCCAGACCCACCTGTATCGTGAACAGCGCACCACCGATGGAGGCGAGCACAGCAGCGACGGCAAAAATGAAAGCTTTGAACAGCGCCGGGTCGTAGCCGGAAAAACGCACACGATCTTCGCGATCGCGGATCGCGACCAGTATCTTGCCGAGCCTGCTCTTGACGATCAGGCTGCCGACGACCAGCGATACCAGCAGAAAACCTACGGTAACGAAGTACAGCTTGGTACGAATACCGTCTGCTTCGAGGCTGATGCCGAGTATCGATTTGAAATCGGTGATGCCGTTCACGCCCCCGGTCACGCCCTGCTGCCCGATGATCATGATCGCCATGATCGAGGCCAGCGCCAGGGTGATGATGGAGAAATACACGCCGCCCACCCGCTTGCGAAAGTTGAAGTACGCGAGCACGAATGCGAGCAGCGCGGGCAGGATGATGATTGCCGGAATAGTGAACCAGATGGAATGGAACGGATCCCACCACCATGGCAGGGTCTCGACACTGTTCCAAACCATGAAGTCGGGCAGGTTCGATCCGAAGAACGATGACAGCGCCTGCGCCGAGCTGCCGCTCTCGGTCGACTCGAGCTTCAGAAACATGGCCATCATGTAGCTGCCGAGTCCGAAGAACATGCCCTGGCCGAGACTCAATATGCCGCCGTAGCCCCAGATCAAAACGATGCCGATTGCGGGGAACGCGAAGCACAGATACTTCGCGACCAAGCTCAACCGGAATTCACCCAGCGCCAGCGGCAGCGCAATTAGTAGCAGCGCCGCGAGGATCGGCAGTCCGAGCCAGCTCAGCCGATCGACCGGCCCCAGCCTGCGCGATGAAGGCGTCGTGGCCGGTGCGGGCACGGGCGCGGGAATGACACCGTTGGCCATCTCTTCAGCGCCTCACTTTCGATGCGAACAAACCGTTGGGCCGGAAGTACAGCGCGATGATCACGAGCAGCAGAATCGAGGCCTTCGCCATCGACCCGGTCATCAGGAATTCGAAGGTGGACTGCAACTCCCCGATCAGGAACGCCGACAGCATAGTGCCGAGCAGACTTTCAACGCCGCCGAATACAACGACGATGAACGTGTCCACGACGTACTGCTGTCCAGTCACCGGCCCGGTAGATGCCAGCATCGTGAACGAGCTGCCGGCGATACCGGCCAACCCGCAACCAAGCGCAAACGTCAGCGCGTCGACCCGTTCGGTATTGATACCCGCGGCGCCACTCATCGCGCGATTTTGCGTGACTGCGCGGATGCGAAGACCCCAGCGCGTCTTGAACAGCAGGAGAAAAACCGCGAAGAAAACCACCAGCGCCAGACAGATGATGAAGATTCGGCTCAGCGGGAACGACGCCGCCGGAAAACATGACGGTGCCCAGGCACCCCGCAGCCAGCTCACGGTCGGAACGCCGACTTCCTTCGGTCCGAATACATGGCGGAACATCTGCTGCATGATGAGACTCACGCCCCAGGTCGCCAGCATCGTGTCGAGCGGACGCTTATAGAGAAAGCGGATCAATCCACGCTCGAGCGCAAAGCCAAACGCAAACGTAACCGCAAACGCCAGCACGATGCCGAACAGGAAATACACTTCGGCTAAACCGGGCAAATATCGCTGAAATAGCAGCGAGGTCGCGTACGTCGTGTAGGCGCCCAGCGCCATCAACTCGCCGTGCGCCATGTTGATGACACCCATCAGGCCGAACACGATGGCCAGGCCGATCGCCATCAATCCCAGGATGGTAAACAGGCTCAAGCCGTTGAACGCCTGCATCGCGAACGTTTCTAGGCTCATGGGAACGTCAGAAAATGGGCAGCGCGGTCGGTGAGAAATCACCGAAGCACTCGAGGCAGAAACGGATGGAAGAAAACATCGCAGTGCTCTTCAGGCCACTCTTCAATCAGGAACCATCAAATTCAGGCCATCGCTATCGATGACGCTTATCGCTTAGCGCAACTGGAGGCACCGCTTTGGGCCCCGCGCAACCGAGGGAGGAGGATCGATGCGCAGGGCCCATTGCAAGTGCAACACTTGTTAGAACTTCGGGAATGGATTCGGCTCGATCAACGGTGACTCGTACACCATGTCGATCTGGCCATCTTTGCGGAACGTGCCGATACGGGCGTGCTTCCACAGGTGATGATTGCTCTTGTGGAATTTGATCTTGCCTTCCGGCGCATCGAATGCCAGGTCGGATGAAGCCTCGACCACTTTCGGCACGTCGAAGCTTTTGGCTTTTTCGGCCGCGAGCTTCCACAGATACACCGAGATGTAGCCGCATTCCATCGTATCGCCGACCACGCGATTGGCACCGTACTTCGCCTTGAACGCCTTCACGAACTTCTCGTTGGTGGCGCTCTTCACGCTCTGGAAGTACCCCATGCACGACAGGAAGCCTTCGAGATTTTCCGGGCCGATGCCGGAGGCTTCTTCCTCGGAAACCGCCATCGCGCACAGCGCCTGGTTCTTGCCCGTGATGCCTGCGGCATTGAGCTGCTTGTAGAACGCAACGTTGCTGCCGCCCACTACTGTGCTCCAGATGACGTCCGGCTTGGCGGCCTTGATCTTGTTGATCTCGGACGCGAACTCGATCGAGCCTAAGGGATAGTAGCTCTCGCCGACGACTTTTCCGCCGATCTTCTTGATGTGGAGATTGGCGATCTTGTTCATGGTGCGCGGCCAGATGTAATCCGAGCCGATCAGATAGAAGCTCTTGCCTTTATTCTTATACAGCCAGTCCAGAGAGGCGATAGCGGACTGCGTGCCTTCCTGCGCGGTGTACATGATGTTGGGCGACATCTCGAGGCCTTCGTAATACGTCGGGTAATAGAGCAGGCCCTTGTAGCGTTCCATCACCGGCAGCACCGCCTTGCGCGACGCCGATGTGTAACACCCGAATATCGCCGATACCTTGTCTTTCTCCAGGAGCTTGCGCGCCTTCTCAGCGAACGTGGGCCAATCGCTGGCGCCGTCTTCCACGATCACTTCGATCTTCTTGCCCATTACGCCACCGGCCGCATTGATCTCCTCGATCGCCAGCTTTTCCGCGTCGACCACTGACGCTTCTGCGATGGCGATGGTCCCGGTGAGCGAATGCAGAATCCCAACCTTCACTACGTCCTGCGCCTGCGCGCCGGCCGGCCAAATAAACGGCGCCGGCACTGCACTCGCCGCGGCTACTGCGGCACTGCTTTTTATGAACCTGCGTCTCGTGAGTTTCATCTGACTCCTTTCCTGTGTGGACTTCCCCCTGCGGCACGCTGATGGAGCGCGCAAACAACAAAGCCCGCGGGCCGGGGTTCTCCCCGATCAACGGGCTTCCATGCCTCGAGCCAAGCAGCGACGTCTTTGTCCCCGCAAGCGCATAACTGTTCGACCGCCACGTGACTCTCACGAAAGCCGCGAGATCGCGATTCTGAGCACCGCTAATTGCAAGAACAAGACCCACGCACGACGACACCCCGTGTGTGTGTGCATTCGGTACGACATGCTGTATGCAAATAGCTGTGGCATAACGCGTTCGCACCGTTTAAGTGGCGGCGCAAGAATCTGCGCGCGCAGCTTTTAGTAGCCAATGCTGCAACGCATGTAGCACAGCGCTGGTGCGGTAAACTGGAATATGCACCAGTTTCGATCTGCGCACAAATGTCGCTCGCGAGGCGACGCAGCCTCATCCCCGCAGCCATGACG
>JBDTMS010000267.1:0-6078 GCA_039934195.1 Betaproteobacteria bacterium | reverse complement strand
CCATTCTCACGCACGCAAGAGCGCTGATCGTCGAATACGTTCCTCATCACTTGAAATATGTAAGCGGGATCTCCCCTGAGCAGTTCCTAAGCGAGCTCTATCCACATTTCAGCAGGCTGTATATACCGACTACAAACTGCACAATGACTAGATCGGGAATTCTGAACGCGCTAAAGTGGCTGTATGAGACGGACCAATCGGAAAACGGGCTGATTTTTACCAAGTAGCAAGACTGTATGCACTGCCGCTTGGCGGGAAAAAGCAATTAGCAGACTCGCATCGCGACAGAACTGTGGCAGCTTAGAGATGAAAGTACTGTTCTTCGGCGCGACCGGTATGGTGGGCCAAGGCGTGCTGCGCGAATGCCTGCTCAGTCCGACGTTGAAGCGGTTTTGTGCGTCGGGCGCACGAGCACCGGGCAGCGCCACGCCAAGCTGCGCGAGCTGATACACGCCGACCTGATGCATCTCACGTCCATCGAGCAGGAATTGTCGGGTTTCGACGCGTGCTTCTTTTGCTTGGGCGTGTCGTCTGCGCGGATGACTGAAGAAAACTATCGGCACATGACGCTCGATCTCACGTTGACTGTCGCGAGCACGCTCGCCCGTCTTAACGCGTCGATGACCTTGGTCTACGTGTCGGGCGCCGGCACCGACAGCACCGAGCGCGGCAGCACGATGTGGGCGCGGGTCAAGGGGGCGACGGAAAACGCGCTGCTCCGTTTGCCGTTCAAGGCGGCATACATGCTGCGGCCTGACCTCATCCAACCCTTGCACGGCATCGTGTCGAAGACGCGCAGCTACAGATTCACAGTTATCGCGCCGTTGCTGCCGCTGCTCAGAGCGACGTTCCCCAAGTATGTAACGACGACCGAGCAAGTCGGCCGGGCGATGTTGCGCGTCGCGCAGCAGGGCGCATCCAAACAGATTCTCGAGAGCGCGGATATCAACGCGCTGTAACTTCGTGGAGGGTCGATCGACCCTCAGCATTCGGAGAACGTTGGACTGTTAGAGGTGGCCGAACTACCCGTGCGACGGCCTGAATCCGTACTCCATCGCGCTTCTACGATGATCGTTGATCGGCAACTGGATCGCATCGGCGAGCGCCAACGGGCGGCTGAGAAAATAACCTTGCGCGCGTTCGACGCCGAGGTTCTGCAACGTATAGAGCTCTGATTCCGTCTCGACACCTTCAGCGACAATCACGTTATTCGTTTCTCGCGCGAATGCGATGAGTGCCGACGCAAGCGCCCGGCGATTTGAGTCTTTGTCGATGTTTCGCGTCAAGCTCATATCGAGCTTGATCAGATCCGGCTGCATGCTCAGGATGTGGCGCATGCTGGCATAACCCGCGCCTGCATCGTCGATCGCGATACGCACGCCGAGCGCGCGCAGCGGCACCAGCATCTCGAGTAATTTTGCGTAATCCGAGATGGAGTTGTGTTCGGTAATTTCTACGACGACGCGCTCGGCTTGCACGCTGCGCAGCGCCTCGGTCAACGCACCGCTTATGATCGTTTCGGGCGAGCTGTTGATCGCCAGATATATGTCGGATGACAGCGAGTCGAGGCCGGCCAGTGCCATCGAAATGGCTTGCAGCTCGAGCGCTACGCCCAAACCGACGTCGGCCGCTTCGGAAAACCATACGTCGGGCGTGCGTTGCAAGCCGCCTTGAAAGCGCGAGAGACCTTCCACGCCGGCGATCCGATTGGTTTCCAGATCATAGACCGGTTGATACACGATCGAGGGTTGGCCGTTCGCAACCGCGGCAGTGATGCGATGGATCTTCTCCTCGCGTTTTTGCACGTTATTCAGATCGTGATCGATCTGATCGGCGGCCAGATCGGCGAATGCTTTCATCAGCCGCAGGTCGCGCTGACACAGCGTTGCATCCGGCGCGAACCCGAAGCAGCAAAAGGTCCCGTAGAGGCGGCCGTCTGCGAGCCGAATCGGAACGCTGATATGCGAGCCGATCGGAATGTCGATCGTTTCCTGCAAAGCCATCGCTTCTGCAACGGCGCTGGTATCGGGTATCAGCTCCGGTAGGCGGCCGTCGATCACGCGCTGACAGTAACCGTTCTCCAGCGAGGCGGCGTCGCCGGCATGAATCGGAGATCGGTCTTGCGCATCGACATGGCGAAACACGCGATCGGTAGCTCGAAATTCTGCAACGAATGCGACATCCATACCGAGATGCGTGCGCACGGCGTGCAGGATTTTGTCGATACTGCCGGATCCCGCAGACCATCCGGACGCAGCGGAAAGCAGGCCGGAAAGTGGATTCTTCTCGAGCGCATGGGTCATGTCCGTGCTTTCCATTTGGCCGGCGTGTCCGGAGTAGCAGCGGACCTACACCTAAGTAACTGTTATCGGCATCGCGCGAATATCCTTCAGATTGTGAACCCGGCTTTGCACGACGCAGCCCGCGTCGAGGCGGCAACGCTCGGGCTGGCGCCTATATCGACGATCGCGAATCGGAACTTTTTAATGAAGATAACGCGACTTGGCGGCGTCTGAAGTTACATTGCGCCGCACTAGGCTTGCGCAAATGCTTTTGCGCTGGCGCCGCCGCAAATCGATCAACCCGTCTCGGTTTTCGGATCACTTGCCGAGACGTGGAAGCGGCTTGATCCGGCGCTCGGCTGCGGTAGCGGGAACGAATCCGAACGCACCATACGCGGCCTGTCCATCTGGTGATACCAGGAATTCGACGTAGCGATCGGCTGCATTTCGCTGGGCACTATCGTCGAGTGCTCCAGCGACGTAAGTCACCTCCTGCACGGCGCTTTGATCGGTGGGCAACGCTACGGCCTCGATTCCGCCTTGCTCACGCGCTGCAATGCCTTCCGTATGCCACACCAGCCCGACATCGGTTGTGCCCGCTCGGATACGTTCAGGTATTTCGCGATGATGCACGCGGGTGAAATGCACGTGCGGCGTCGGATCGCAATCCATGCAGTCCTGCCCATTGGATAGCAAGCTCCACAAACCAAGACGCATCAAGATGGGTTTGGCATACACCTGCATGATGCCCTCGTCGATCGGATTGGGAAGCGCCACCCGCAGATCGTCTCGAGCCAGGTCGTGCACATCCCGCACAGCCTTGGGATTGCCTGCTGCAACCATGAGCTCCAGACGATTGTGCGCGTAGCTCACATACGATCCAATACGACCGGTCTGCCGCAAATGCACCCGGCTAACCGATCCGTAAACATCCGGCGATCGATGAAATACGCTTCCCCGGTAGGCTAACCCGCCTGCCTGGATCGCACTCAACAACAAACCAGGCGGCAGTGTGACCACGCCGACGTCCAGATCCGCATGTTTTTTTTGGAATGCGCGAACGACATTTTCCATGGCGAAAAACTGATTGCCGGCGAGCCAGATAACCAGCGCATCGCCCGTCTCCATTCTTTGTAGCGCGCGAATGCCGTAGACGACTGCGCCGCCTCGCTCGAATACCCTCAGATCGCTATCGCGTCCATCGGGTATCGCTACCGGTTTTCGCTGCGTGTTTTCGATTGGTGCCTCGTCGCAATACGCCACGCTACCGGTCGTTGCAAACCACAACAGCGCAACAAGTCGAACAGAAAATCGCCAAGACATTTTGCGCGCCTGCTTCAAGGATGAATGTAATCGGACACAGCGGAGCTTCGTCGCGTCATTGTACTTTCTCCCCGGAGCGAATTTTCTGCCGGACCCGCCGCGGACCCGGCTACGCATGGTTAATCTGGCGTTTTCGAAAGCCTGCAGTCTCGCATTCTATTCAGCCGAGCGGTTGGCGCGATGGGTCGTGCCTTAGGTATGGGTGCATCGGCAACCACGAGCAGTACTCAACCCAACCGTTGACGCAGACTCGGTTTCGGTCATACTCGCTATATACAGTTATATATAGCGATAATCGCTGAACGCCTCCTGGGCGGCGTATGCGAGCGCGGAGTCTGCGCTCGGTGCGGTCCGAAACTGAGCTCAGCGCGTTACGCGACGAATTAACCGCGGCGGAAGCGGGGTCTCGCGGCGCTGTCGGATGAAGCCGATGCGCAAGGTTCGGAACAGTGGGCGCCGATCGTTTGAGTATTCTGTATGTCCGCGAACGCGCGCATCAAATCGCGCAAATTAAAACTGTGGTTGAGCGCGCAGGCGGAACGTTCGTACATCACGATGGCGGCATGGAAGAGCGGGGCGAGTTGCTGCCGGGCCTCGTGGGTCGTGCGGATATCGCCGCCTGCCCGATCGACTGCGTGAGTCACGCCGCCGCTCTCGTGGTCAAGCGCCTGTGCCGCCAAGCCGACAAGCCGTTTTTCCCGCCGCGCAGCTCCGGCATCGCCTCTCTTCTCCGAGCGCTTACCTCCGCTGAAGTGCGAGCGTCGACATCGCACGCGACGGTAGCTCTCGGCACTCAAAAAGTAGTTCGCACACGCCCGCAGAGCGAGCACCGCACCGCGGACCGCGCGTATTCCTAGTTCTTGAGCTCGACCAGAATGACTTCCAGCTCATCGAGCGCTTCGTCCGCATGCGTGACTGGGGGACGCAGAAGCGCATCGCCGGCCTTCAGCTCGCCATCCTTCGTGCCCCCGTCCGGCATGGTGTACCTGACTTTGCCACCTTTAATCACGTACACGACCGTCGACGGATGAGAATGCATCGGTGTTTTGTCGCCGGCATGAGGCGCATATCTCAGCACTCTCACTTTTTGGTCTTCCGCTAGAACTTTTAGATGCGGCAAACCGTATTGCATCGCGTCCTGTGCATGCGCGACGGAAGAACAAAACAGTCCGACCAATCCCGCAATGACAATCCCTCGGCACATCTCATATCCTCCCGGAAAAAAATTCGTTTGTGCGATGACTGGTTGCGATCCATGCGCCACGCGACCCGATCTCAGCGCATCGGATTTGGTTCTTGGGCGCGTTCGTTACTGTAACGAACTCGGCGGCGTTGGGCATTTGAATGCTTTGCCCGTGCCGCTAGCGCTCGACTGGTCATTCGCGTTTCAACGTCCGCATATTCGCTATCGTGCCACACCCTCGCCGCTTTACCACCCGCGTGCAATGGCCTCATACTGCGCGCCCGCATGTCGACCTTCCTTCACCATCTATCGCTCGCCGCGCCGCATTTCATCCTGGTGCTGATCGGTTATCTGCTGGCCGCCTCCGGCAAGTGGCCGCGAACCGTCAGCGACGCGCTGACCACATTCGTGTTTTCGGTCGCGGTGCCTGCGCTTCTGTTCGGATTGATGGACGATCCGTCGCGGCTGCCGCCGTTCGACGGGCGCTTGCTGCTCGCGTTTTTCGGCGGCTGTCTGATCACCTTCATGATCGGTCGTCTGGTTGCGGCCTGGCTGTTTCGATTCGATGGCGTGTCGCAATCGGTGTTCGCCCTAGGTGGCGTGTTTTCCAACAACGTGCTGCTCGGCATTCCACTTGCCAAAGCCACGCTCGGCGACGCGGCGATGCCGTCGATTGGTCTCGTGCTCGTATTCAATTCGCTAATCTTGTGGACGCTGGCAACCGTGTCGGTCGAATGGGCGCGGCACGGCGAAGTTTCAGTCCGAGGATTCATGCGGACGGCGGTGAAGGTCGTCACCACGCCGGTCGTAGCGGCCGTGCTGCTCGGCGCAGCATTCGGTGCGACCGGATTGCACATGCCGGCGATGATCGACCAACCGTTGCATCTGATCGCACAAGCTGCAGTGCCGCTCGCCCTGATCGTCGTCGGAATGGGTTTGTCCGAATACGGCGTGCGCTCCGGGTGGCAAGCCGGCCTGGGCATCACCCTACTGAAACTGCTGGTGCAACCGCTGGTGGTGCTCGGGCTTGCTGTACTGCTCGGGCTGCCGCCGATCGAAAAGCAAGCCGTGGTATTGCTCGCGTCGCTTGCCGTCGGCGTCAACGTCTACCTGATGTCACGCCAGTTCAACGCCATGCAATCGTCGGTAGCATCGAGCATGGTGCTGTCCACGATCTTATCCGCGATAACCGTTCCGTTGGCGTTGTCGCTGGCTGCGTGAATACACCGACGGTGGATTCAACTCGCAACCGCACCACTTGAGGGAAGGGAGGACACGGCGGGTGTCTGG
>JBDTMS010000266.1:0-6103 GCA_039934195.1 Betaproteobacteria bacterium | reverse complement strand
CGGTGCTGTTGCCTGCTGCAACAGGCGGGCAGCGGTGACAATGCCGCTGAAGCCGCCACCGACTATTACGATCACCGGGGCATACACGAGTGCTTATTATCCTTTTTGCGGCGGTGAGGGCGCACGGCGCATGAGGCTTGTCGTTCCACCAACCACGGGATTCAGTTTTGCTTTTCACCGACGATATAATTTCGGATGACTCTGACACATCTTGAGCGCCTCGAAGCCGAGGCCGTCCACATCCTACGAGAAGTCGTCGCTGAGGCAGAGCATCCCGTGATGTTGTATTCAAGCGGCAAAGACAGCTCGGTGATGCTGCAACTGGCTATCAAAGCCTTTTATCCAGCCAAGCCGCCTTTTCCCCTGCTCCACATCGATACGACCTGGAAGTTTCGAGAGATGTATGCCTTTCGCGACCGAATCGTGGAGGAGCTTGGCTTACCGCTGATTGTGCATGTAAACGCGGAAGGCGCGCGCAGCGGAATAAACCCCTTCACACACGGGCCGGCGGTCTATACGAACGTCATGAAGACCGAGAGCCTAATACAGGCCCTGGACAAGCACGGGTTCGATGTGGCGATCGGAGGTGGCCGGCGCGATGAAGAGAAATCACGCGCCAAGGAGCGAATCTTCTCCTTTCGCAGCGCCGAGCACCGATGGGATCCCAAGAAGCAGCGGCCCGAACTCTGGCGTCTCTCAAACATGCGGAAGCACAAGGGCGAGAGCATTCGCGCGTTTCCGCTGTCGAACTGGACCGAGATCGATGTTTGGGAGTACATCTACTTAAATAAAATCCCCGTTGTACCGCTCTACTTTGCGCAGGAGCGGCCCGTCGTTGAGCGCGACGGCGCGCTCATCATGGTGGACGATCAGCGCATGCCGCTTCGGCCCGGTGAGCAGCCGCAGATGCGTCACGTCAGATTCAGGACCCTCGGATGCTATCCCTTGACCGGCGCCGTGCGCAGCGATGCCGATACGCTCCCACGCGTCATACACGAGATGCTGCTGGCGAAGACCTCGGAGCGCCAAGGCCGCGTCATCGACCACGACGCGGCCAACGCGATGGAAAAGAAGAAGCAGGAGGGATATTTTTGATACTTGCGGCGCCGCCATCCTTGGAGGAGATCGAACAACTGTTGAAAGTGCGCGGCCGGCTGGAACTGCTTCGGTTCGTAACATGCGGCAGCGTTGACGATGGCAAGAGCACGCTCATCGGTCGGCTCCTCTACGACGCAGGCATGCTCTACGAAGACCAGATGGCGGCGCTGGCCGCCGACTCGAAAAAGCACGGTACCCAGGGCGACAACCTGGATTTTGCGTTGTTGATGGACGGTCTCACGGCGGAGCGCGAGCAAGGCATCACGATCGATGTGGCTTACCGCTTTTTCGCGACGGAGCAACGCAAGTTCATCGTAGGCGACACACCCGGTCATGAACAATACACCCGCAACATGATAACGGGTGTATCGACCGCAGATGCTGCGGTCATTTTAGTCGATGCGCGGAAGGGGATTCTCACCCAGACCCGTCGCCATGCGTTTCTCGTGGCACTGATGGGAGTGCGATACGCGGCGATTGTCGTCAACAAGATGGACCTAGTCGACTACTCGGAAGAGTGCTTCCGCAGGATTGAAGCGGACTGCCGCGCTTTCAGTGCCCTTGTCGGTCTGCAGGAAATCATCGTCATCCCGGTGTGTGCGATCGACGGTGACAATGTCATCTCACGAAGTGCCCGCATGGCTTGGTACCAAGGCGCATCGTTGATTAGATTTCTACACAGTGTCCCCCTCGACCAGGAGAGGGCGGAAAAACAGCCGTTCCGCTTGCCCGTGCAATGGATAAATCGTCCCAATCAGGACTTCCGGGGATATTGCGGCACTATCGCGAGCGGCGGTGTGCGCCCCGGCGATCTTGTACGGGTCTACCCGTCCGGGCGCGAGACCAGAGTCGCACGTGTCGTGGCCATGGACGGTGACCTTCACGAGGCTCGCGCGGGTCAGTCGATCACCGTGACCTTGACCGACAACATCGATATTTCCCGTGGGGACATCATTGCGCACGCAGACGCCCCCCCCGGCGTTGCCGATCAGTTCGAAGCGACGGTCATCTGGATGGGCGAACAACCAATGCTAGGGGGCCGCCCGTACGTGATAAAAATCGGAACAAGAACCGCGGTCGCGACGCCCGCCGCACCGAAGTACCGTATCGATGTCAATACCCTCGAACACTTATCGGCGCGCCGGCTGTGCATGAACGAGATAGGCGTGTGCAACCTCTCAGTCGATCGGCCGATAGCATTTGACGCCTACCGCGATAACCGCGAGATGGGCGGCTTCATCCTAATCGATCGGCTCACAAACGAGACAGTTGGTGCTGGCCTTCTGCACTTCGCACTGCGCCGAGCCGACAACATCCAAATGCAGGCGCTCGACGTCGACCGCCAGGCGCGCGCGATGTCCATGGGCCAAAAGCCTTGCATAATCTGGCTGACCGGGCTTTCGGGTGCCGGAAAGTCGACCATCGCGAACCTGCTGGAGAAAAGGCTATTCGCTGCGGGCAAACATACCTACCTTATCGACGGCGACAACATCCGCCATGGCCTGAATCGCGATCTGGGTTTCACGGATGCCGACCGAGTGGAAAACGTGCGACGCGTCGCAGAAGTCGCGCGACTTATGATGGATGCCGGCCTTGTCGCAATCGTCGCTCTAATTTCGCCGTTTCGCAGCGAGCGTCGCCTGGCGCGGTCGCTCGTGGAGGCCGGAGAGTTCTTTGAGGTTTTCGTCGATGCGCCGCTCGAAGTAGCCGAGAAGCGCGACCCTAAGGGGCTTTATAGAAAGGCACGCCGAGGGGAACTCAAGAATTTCACGGGTATAGACGCGCCCTATGAGACGCCGGAGCAACCAGAAATTCGCATCGATACGGATGTGGAATCACCGGAGTCGGCAACGGATCAGATCATGAATAAGCTCATCGAGACGGGGTTCGCCTAAAAAGTTCACTACCGCAATTGGGACAGTCGCGCGGTTGTGGAACCTTGATGCGGAACTCGCGTATCGGGTTGGCACGGCGGACATTGTGATCACAGCTCCAGCGGCGGCAGTGTCTTCAGCGTGGAGATGTGTACGGTTTCAGGTTGCCATTCCGGCAGTGGATCGTTCAGCAGCGCTTTCAGGTGTTCGATATCAACGCGAAAGTAGCGTTGATGGAGACGCTTCAGTTCCTCGCGCGACAACGAAGCCGTGACATTGTCCATCTGCCTTAGCCAGCGCTTGCGCACCCGGGGCTGGGGGTTGGAAACAATTTTGTATTGCATCACATTAATATCCGCCAGCACCGACAAGATGACGATATCGCCCCTACGATATTCGTGGTTGCCTGCGTGATCGTGCACGACTCCATCCCGCTGCGCCTCGACGATGCGCGGGCGGAAACTTTTGCTGCGCTGCTGGTTGAGCTCCATGTCCGCCTGCTCGGGAAGCCCAAGGAACGCCGCAATTTTCCTATAGGCGACCACGCTGCCTTGCACGCCGGCGATGTCGCGCTCAAAGATAAGAGGGAGAATATTTTCGCGGCCGAAGAGCTCGATGAGATAGGCGAAGCGGTTGGCGTAGAGGCTGGGGGCTGTATAGAAAGCTCTGACGTCGCCGTTAGCGTTTATGAAAGGCCGCCGTTCCTTAAATATGAACACCTCGTGCGTATAGTGGGAAAAAGCACGCATCACGGGGAAGCGGAAGATGACCACGACCTTGATCCCACCGCCCAGTATCTCGGAAATACGCCGCAGAAATAATTTACTGGTGAAATAACGCGGTGTGATGTCCCCAACGAAAGGCTGCCCCTGCCAATGCGCAAAATGTTTCTCGCTGTAATACTGCGCGCCCCTTGCTACTGACTTCGGATCGTCGAAGAAATGCGCCTCTTTATTGAGCGGCAGGCAGACGCTTTGGTGCTGGTTCAAGATGTAGTGCAAAGTCGTGGTCCCCGCCTTGGGAACTCCGACGATCAGGAAGTTGGGCAACCCCCGCACCGGCACAATGGGCGTCGAACAAGGCGCGCGCGCCCGTTCGACTGCTTGCGCTGCGGAGCCTCGCTCGTTCACCCCGACCGCGCTACCCGTGCAAGCCTCGGCGATGTCCGCTTCGATTGTTAGCGCGTGTTCGGGCGTGGCACGCGCGGCATCGTGCTTTGTCCGTTCCGTGAGCAGATTGGTTAGATTGTTGGACGCCTCGACGCAATGCGGCTTCAGCGTAGTGGCGCGCTCGAAGCACACGCGCGCTTCGTCCAAAAAACCTTCCTCGAGAAATAACACGCCGACGTTGTTGTAAGCCTCGGCGTGGTTGGCATCGATCGCCAGCACCTGCTCATACGATGCGACTGCAGCTTCACGGTCTCCACTGCGGGCCTGCACGGCCGCCAGGTGAAAATGCAGCTCGGCAGACGCGGAACACGCCTGGATGCCGGTTTTCAGCACTGTCACGCCCGCCTGCGCCGCGCCGCCGCGCTCGGTCAGCAGTCCCGCGAGATTGATGTAGGCCTGCGAAAAGTCGGGACGCAGCTGCAACGCCCGCCGCAGCAGGGTTTCGGCTTCGTCCACAGCGCCCGAGTTGCGCAACAACAGTCCAAGGTTGTTCAGCGCTTCCGGAAAATCTGGGTTGCCGGCAAGCGCCGCTCGGTAGGCCTCCCGCGCATCGCTTAAAGCGCCTCGAGATTCCAGCAGCTGCGCAAGCTTGAAGCTGGCCATCGCATGTGGACTGAATTGCGTACCGGCCTTCGCATAAGCCGCCTCGGCTTCGCGTACCTGGCCCTGCCCCGCAAGCGACTCGCCGAGGTAGTACCAGGCATCGGCGTGACCGGCATTGAGCCGCGTTGTCTCCAATAGCCACCGTTGCGCCGAGGCAAAATTGCTCTGCTGGAATCGCACTAACCCGAGGAGAAAGCGCGGTTCCCATCCTTCAGCCATGCCCGAGATCAACAGCTCATATGCGGCCGCGGCGGCGTCGAGCTCGCCGGCCGTGTGAAGCTGCACGGCCTCGGCCAAGCCAGGCGCAACAGTGGCGGAATCGGCGAGTGTCATTTAGGCGGGCGTTTGGTAGCGCTGTCGGCGGCACCGGCGAACACCGGCGGGAAGATCGGGCCGGCAGTGCCGGCGTATTGCGAATCTCATGGATACCTCTGCGCGGCGGCGCGCGGGGTGCTGCGCTCACCTTGTAATGTCGGATGTCGCCGAAAAAACTTGATCTCGGTGTGCGAGTCGAGCGCTCTGACCGCATGGGCAAACATTGCACGCAATGCCTCGGCGATTGGGCAAGTCGATGTTGCCGTGGGCGCTTTGCAGGAGGCGCGCCGGACGCACGGGTCATGAGCGCCGAGGAGCGTGCGACCGGCGCTACGGCAAGCGAAACGCTGGATCGATCAGCGCAGCGAGGGGAATGTTACGGCGCGAGTCCGGCAAACGACTCGGCAATGATTGCCGAGCTCGGCGTTGCAAGCGGCAATATTGCCGCACGCATTCGATCGCGCACTGGTGATGAAGCTGCGCCGCGCGACGTGACCGTCATCGTGGCACCTGTAGCGGCGCGAGTGTCCCTCGCGCTGCATCCCATGCGTCAGTCGTCGCCCGGCGGCTGATCCGGAAACAAAACCTCGTGGAAACCGAACTGGCGCAGATCGCGAATGCGCATCGGATAGAGAATGCCGTCCAGATGATCGCACTCGTGCTGCACTACACGAGCATGAAAACCGCTGACGGTGCGATCGATCGCGGCGCCGAACTGGTCGACACCCTGGTAGCGCAGCGCGCGCCAGCGTGGCACCAGCCCGCGCATGCCCGGCACGCTAAGGCAGCCTTCCCAGCCGTCTTCCATTTCGTCTTCGTCGAGCGGCGCGATGATCGGATTGATCAGCACCGTGTACGGTACTTCTTCGGCGTCCGGGTAGCGCGGGTTGCGCTGGAGCCCGAACACGACCACCCGCAGCGGCACGCCGATCTGCGGCGCTGCCAGCCCGGCACCGCTCAACGCGTCCATGGTGTCGTGCATGTCTAATAGCAGCTCGGCGAGCTCCGCGGCGTCGAACTGCTCGACCTCGCCCGCGCGAGCGA
>JBDTMS010000265.1:0-6124 GCA_039934195.1 Betaproteobacteria bacterium | reverse complement strand
CTTGTCCATCAGCTTGAGAATGTGGAAGCCGGCGGGACTGCGCATGACTTCGCTCGTCTGTCCAACCGTCATGCCCTTCAGTGAATCGAGAAACATGGTGGGCAACCGTGCCGCTGCGCGCCAGCCCATCGAGCCGCCTTCGAACGCATCCGGCGCATCCGAATAGCTCGCCGCCACTTGTCTGAAGTCGGCGCCCTGACGCAGCTGTGCGAGCGCGGTGTCGGCACGGCCGCGGCGGATGCGCAACTCCTCCGGTGTGGCCTGTTCCGGCACCGTCACCAGAATGTGGCTCAAATTGTACTCGTCGACTTTTCCGCCGGTATTGTCTTGCGTTTTCAAGAAAGACTGGATTTCCGCGTCGTTAACCGCAACGTGGCTTTCCACCTCGCGCTCGCGCAACCGTGCGATCAGCATCTCGCCGCGCACATCTTCGCGAAAGCGATTGAACGGTATGCCGTCGCGCTCCACCGTATCGCGCAACACGGCGGGGGTCATCTTGTTTTCCTGTGCAATGCGAGTGATTGCGGTGTCAATGTCGCCGTCCGACACCCGTAGCCCGGTCTGCTTGGCGACTTGCAGCAGCGTGCGTTTGGTGATCATGCGCTCGAGCAGTTGCTTCTCGAGAATATCGCGTGCTGGCAGCGGGGTACCCTGGCGGCGCAATTGCTCGGTTGCCATGCGGCTCTCGCGGTCGAGCTCGACTCGCGTGATGACTTCGTCGTTGACCGCAGCAACGATACGATCGAGGTCTGAAATCGACGAAGAAGGCTTGGGATCCTGTGCCGCATGCGATGCGGCTGCACAAGCAGCCAGCCAGATTAGTAAGAAACGAGCGAACGAGTTCATAAGTAACACGCTTCCGTAATGTGAAGGCGATATATCAGGGGTTATCGGTGCCTGGATAATACCCTCCGGACGAGGTCGGCCGCAGATTGGGCTGCGTGTAGCCACCGATGCCCTGGCGCAAGAGCTCCAGAGGACTCGTCCCGAGACGAGAAAGACCGCTCAGCTCGAGCTGGAAAAAGAACGAATTGCTCTGCTCCAGCGTGTTGGTGACGAAGCGATGAATGACGAAGCGGGCGGTCCAGCAACCGGCAGTATATTCGAGCCCAGCCAGGCCTTCTATCAACGTCTGGTCGCGCAATGAGTAGTTCAAGCGGCCCAGCAAACCCCAGCGGCGCGATAGCGGCCACTGCGCCGATAAATCCACTTGCTCGATGAAGTCGCGCGTATAGCGATAGGCTAGATTGAGAACTTTGCCGGCCTCGGGCTGATTGCGCACGGCGATGTTGTAGCGTTCGATCTCGCCGTTGTTGACGCCATACTCGAGGCCGGTGTCGACCGACCAGCTGCGCGTAATCGCGCCGGAAAACGCTGCCAGCACGTCCGAGCGCGATGCATCGCTCGGCTGCACGATGGTCTGCGGCGGCGGCTGGCCGGTAGGCAAAGTGCTGTCGAGCGTCACCAGCTGCGGCTTGAAGTAGTAGCGCTGGCCGAGCAACGCGCGCCATTGCTCGGCACCGGTGGCAGGGTTGATCAAACGCGTGGTCGCCGCCACGGTAACCTGATCGGCGTCGTTGACGCGATCGCCGCCACTGAATTTGTTCTCGCTGAAAATGCTCGCGAAGTTGAAATCCTTGAGCGCCGTGTCGAACACCGGCAATCCGATCTGATTGCGGTACGGGATGCGCAGATAGTAGATGCGCGGCTCGAGGGTCTGCACCATATCGCGCCCGCTCAGCTTGATGTCGCGCTCGAAGCTGGTGCCCGAGTCGAGACTAAAAATGGGCAACGAGCGCGACTGGCCGTCGATCTGCGTTTCTGTGGGAAATAGATATTTGGTATAGCTCAGACCCATCTTGGGCGTGATGTAGAAGTTCGGCGTCCGAAACGGGTAGCTGACCGATGGGTAATAAATCTGGCGTCGGCCGTTGAGCAGCGTCGGATGGTCGAAGTTGACGAACTCGCCATTCGCGCCGAGATCGAAACCGAATACATTCTGCTGCGAGCCGAGCACCGATACCTGCGGCAGCCGCGAGTACGGCGGCACGATCGGCGCCAGCGGATCTTGCAATGTCTGGTAGCGCTGTGAGCGCACCTGCGCGCTCCACCAGTTTCCCTCATAGCGAAGCTGCGCCTCTTGCGGCAGAACGGTCTGCGCAGTAACGGCGATGCGGTCGGACAAGTCGGTAAAGTAGGCATCGTCCGACACGCGCTGCAAATTCATCGACCCGGTGAAACCGTGACCGAAATCCTGCGCGTGCTGCAACGACATCCAGTAGCGGCGCTCGCCTTTGATACGATCGTCCGGCAGATAATCGAGCTTTATCTCACCGCTATAGTGCGGCTGCAGATAACGAAATTCGTTACCCAGCAGCTCGCCGCGGCGGGACATTATGCGCGGTGCGAACGTGTAGTCCATCGTTGGCGCGATATTCCAATAGAACGGCGCTACGATTTCGAAGCCGCTCTTGGCGGTGCTGCCGTATGAGGGCGCCAACAGCCCGGACTTGCGGCGGCTCGAGGTCGGAAACTGAATCCAGGGTGTGTAGAGAATCGGGACGTGCTTGAAGTACAAGGTCACGTTGCGGCCGTCGCCGATGCTGGTCAGGCGGTCGATGTCCAGACGCTGCATCTTCATGAACCAATCGTCGTCGCCGACATCGCAGTTGGTGTAGGTAGCGCGCACCCCACGGTAGCGATCGCGGTCTCTGATCAGCAAACGCTCGGCTTGCCCGCGCGCATGGATCTGGCGCATCTTGAAGGTCGGCTGTTCGATCACGCCGGAATTGTTGCTCAAGTCGAATTCGGCTGTGTCTCCCGTGACCTCGTCGCCTAGCCGATCGAAGCGCATGTGGCCGACTGCGCTTAACTTGCTGGTCGGCAGTACGTAGCTGAGCTGGTCAGCAAACACGGCTTCGCCCAGCCTTCGCATCACCGCATCACCGCTGGCTTTGATCTCGCGATCCTGCGTGCCCTCGATTCGATCGGCTTCGATGAACACCGGCAGATCCTCGTTCGGCCCCTGTGTTCGCCCGGGCGACAAGCTGGGTTGCATCTTCAAACGCAGGCCCAACGCGGGATCACCCGTCGTTGAATTGACTTCCTGCGCGAGCGCGCACGCCGCGAACACGATGAAAACGCCGAGGGCAATCAGTACGCGACAGAGAAGCATCGTGGCTTGTTGGGGTGGTTTGGCGATAAAATCGCACAAATTTTTTTCTCGGGCAACGCAATCCTTTGAGCCGCACTCAAAATCTCGCCACTTGGCTTCACGCGCATCTACCCGGTGAACCGTTCACGCTAGCCCCCGCATCCGAAGACGCGAGCTTCCGTTCATACCTCCGTGTCACCAGCGCGGCCGGCACGCGCATTGTGATGGACGCGCCGCCCGAACACGAGGACTGTCGGCCGTTCGTGCAGATCGCGCGGCTGCTTCGCGACGCCGGTGTGCACGTGCCGGAAATCATCGCGGAAGATCTCGACAACGGCTATCTGCTCCTGTCCGACCTCGGTACCACCACTTATCTGCAGGCGCTGACCGAAGCCAGCGCGCCCGACTTGTACGCGGACGCTAACCAGGCGCTACTGCGCATTCAGTTGGCGAGCCGCGCCGGCATCTTGCCAGAATACGATCGCGAATTGCTGCTGCGGGAGATGCGCCTGTTTCCGGATTGGTACGTCGCGCGCCATCAAGGCGTCACCTTGACGGCGGCGCAGACGCAATCGCTGGCGGCAGTCTTCGAAATCATTCTTGCCAACAATCTGGCGCAACCCCGGGTCTTCGTGCACCGAGACTACCATTCCCGCAATCTGATGATGAGCGAGCCCAACCCCGGCATCCTGGATTTTCAGGATGCCGTATTCGGCCCCATCACCTACGATCTCGCCTCGCTATACAAGGACGCCTACATTGCTTGGGATGAAGAGCACATTGTCGATTGGGTGGTGCGCTACTGGGAGCAAGCGCGCAAGGCGCAGCTGCCGGTCAATCCGGATTTCGGTGCGTTCTATCGCGATTTCGAGTGGATGGGTGTGCAGCGCCACATCAAGATCCTCGGCATTTTTGCGCGTCTATCTCATCGCGACGGCAAACACCGCTATCTCGCAGACATGCCGCTGGTGATGAATCATCTGCGCGCGGCATGCAAGCGCTACGGCGAGTTGTGGCCGCTGTATCGCCTGCTCGCTGAGTTGCAGGACCAGCAGCCCGCAACCGGCTACGGTTTCTAACTGAATCTTCAAAGCGCTCATGCATGCCATGATACTAGCGGCGGGCCGCGGCGAGCGCATGCGGCCGCTGACCGATAATCGACCCAAAGTGTTGCTCGAAGCTGCGCACAAACCGCTGCTCGCGTGGCACCTGGAAAATCTGCAGCGCGCAGGATTCCGGCAAGTGGTGATCAATCACGCCTGGCTCGGCGATCAGATCGAGCGGGCAATCGGCAATGGCGATCGGTTCGGGTTGCGCATCGTGTATTCGGCCGAGCAGAGCGCGCTAGAAACAGCGGGCGGCATCGCGACCGCGTTGCCGCTGATCGGCAACGCGCCGTTCATGGTCGTCAACGGCGATGTGTTCACCGATCTCGAGTTCAGCACGCTGGTGCCGCATCTACAGGCGCTGACGAGCGGCACCAGCCTCGCGCATCTGGTTCTGGTCGACAACCCTGCGCATCATCCGAACGGCGATTTCGCTTTGGATGGCGAACGGGTCGATGCCGAGCTGACACCGCGACTCACTTTCAGCGGCGTTGGTTTATATCGTCCCGAGCTATTTGCCGGCATTCGACAGCGGCAACGCGGGCAGCTCGCGCCGTTATTGCGTGCGGCGATGGCGCAGCAACGCGTAACCGGCCAGCGATACACCGGCTGCTGGTTCGACATCGGCACACCGGAGCGACTCGATACGCTGAACCGGATGCTGGCAAGCCGATGAGATACGGCTAGGCCGGATCGCCGCCCAACGTGGGCGGCGCAAGCGGCCGTATAATCAGGCGCTGAAAGCTCACCGGTACATCTTTCATGGTCAACATCGATCTTTATCGCGGACGGCGCGAGCGTCTGGCGCAACAGATGCAGCGCGGCGTTGCCGTGCTTGCCACAGCGCCCGAACAGTTACGCAACCGTGATGCGCATTACCCCTACCGGTTCGACAGCTACTTCCACTACCTCACGGGTTTCAACGAGCCGGACGCAGTCGTCGTGATCGTCGCCGGCGACACCACGCGCAGTTTTCTGTTCTGCCGGGATAAAGATCCGGAGCGCGAGGTGTGGGATGGTTTTCGTTACGGGCCGGAAGGCGCGAAACAGGAATTCGGCTTCGACGATGCTTTGTCGATTCGCCTGCTCGACGAGCAACTGCCGAAGCTGTTTGCCGATCAGCCGGTCATTTACTGCGACGTCGGCGAGCGCGGCGACTGGGACGCGCGTGTGATGCGCTGGCTAAATGCGGTTCGCGCGCAGGCGCGCACCGGCGTTAGCGCGCCGGGCGAGATCCGCGATGTGCGCAAGGTACTCGACGAGATGCGGCTGATCAAAGACAGCGCCGAGCTCACCGTTATGCGTCGGGCCGCGACAATCTCGAGCACGGCGCACCGGCGCGCGATGCAAAGCACGCGACCCGGCATGCAGGAATACGAGATCGAAGCGGAGTTACTACACGAGTTTCGACGCCAGGGCGCGCAGTCGCCGGCATATACGTCGATCGTTGCGGGCGGCACCAACGCGTGCGTGCTGCATTACGTGAGCAACGATCATCCGCTCAAGGACGGCGACCTGCTGCTGATCGACGCGGGCTGCGAGCTGGACGGCTATGCTTCGGATATCACGCGAACGTTTCCCATCAACGGCAAATTCTCCGGACCGCAGCGCGACGTCTACGATTTGGTATTGTCCGCGCAAGCCGCGGCGATCGCCGAAGTCAAACCAGGCCAGCCGTGGGAGCAGCCGCATGAAGCGGCAGTACAGGTCCTGGCGCAAGGCTTCATCGATCTCGGCCTGTGCAAGGGCACGCGCAATGGCGTTATCGAATCGGGCGACTACAAGCGCTTCTACATGCATCGCACCGGGCACTGGCTCGGCATGGACGTGCACGACTGCGGCGATTACAAGCGCAACGGCGAAT
>JBDTMS010000264.1:0-6157 GCA_039934195.1 Betaproteobacteria bacterium | reverse complement strand
GATTCATGGTCACCCCACCATATACTTTGCGCCAATTTATTGCGCCCGTATGTGCGATGGGTCACACAACAAATGCAGCTAATGTGCGGCAGCGCGCACAACCATGAGGCGCGAATGTGCGGTAGGTCACACACACACGCCACAATCGGAATGGCACAGATATGTTTGTTGCAAATAGGTTTGGGCCGGGCGTACATTGGTCGATGGTATCTATTGCTGATCGGCTCCCCGCATAACGCTAACTCATCACTTATCGTCGGTCTAAGGCAACGATTGAAGGCAAGTTAACAGCATCACTCCCGGAACATGACTCCTGACTTCAGTCACCTGCTGCTCGAGCAATCGCCGGACGCCATCATGGCGACATCATCCGACGGCGAGCTGCTGTACTGGAGCGCCGCCGCGGAACAGATATTCGGTTATACCTCGCTTGAAGCGCTGGGCCAATCGCTGAACGACCTGCTCGTTCCACCGGATCGAATCGAAGCTGAAGGCCGCGTCGTGCGCGACACTTTGCACCGTGGCTTCGCAACCTATGAAGCGTTGCGCAGACGCAAAGACAGCACTCTGGTGTATGTCGATATTACGAGCAAGCTAGTGCGCGGTACGGGTGGCGATGTCGACTACCTCCTGTCCAGTAACAAAGACGTCACGCACCTGAGAGCGCTGCGCGATGCGAAGCTCGTGGAGGCTCGCTTCCGCGATGTACTCGAAGCCACGCCGGACGGTATTGTCATGGTCAACGCGACAGGCCGTATCGTCCTCGCGACTTCGCAGGCAGAGCAATTATTCGGGTACGCGCGAGGAGAAATGCATGGCATGGTCATCGACCAGCTATTGCCGGCGCGTCACCGCGCCGTGCATCTCAGGCATCGCTCCCGCTATTTCGCCGACCCTCGGACACGCGCCGTGGGCGCGATCCTCGAGCTGTCGGGGTTGCGCAAAGACGGCAGCGAATTTCCGCTGGAGATCACCTTGAGCCCGGTGCAGACCGAGGACGGTACGCTGGTGATGAGCGCAATTCGCGACACCACTGCTCGCAAGCGCGGTGAGCAAAAATTCAAAAGCCTGCTGGAAGCCGCTCCCGATGCGATCGTGATCGTCGATTGCAGCGGCGACATCGTGGTGGTCAACTCGCAAACGGAAAGGTTGTTCGGCTATCCGCGGGAACAACTTCTCGGGCAGAAGATAGAGATGCTGCTTCCGGAGCGCTTTCGCGACGTGCATCCTTCCCATCGCGTCCACCCCTCCGGCGATGCCGATATCCGGCCGAGGACCAGCTTCGAGCTCTGCGGCCTGCGTAACGACGGCAGCGAATTTCCGGTGGAAATAACGACCAGCCCGCTGGAGACCGAAGATGGCCTTCTCGTATCGAGCGCGATCCGCGACATCACAGAGAGAAAACGCTTCGAGCAGACTCTGCAGGAGAAAAACCTCGAGCTTGCCAGCGCCAATCAAGCCAAGGACCGTTTCCTGGCTACCATGAGTCATGAGCTGCGAACGCCGTTGAACGCCATCATCGGCTTCACTGCCACTTTACTAATGAAATTGCCCGGCCCGCTCACCGCGGATCAGGACCAGCAGCTGCGAACGGTTCAAAGCAGCGGCCGCCAGTTGCTCGCGCTGATCAACGATCTGTTGGACCTTGCCAAGATCGAAGCCGGCAAGCTCGAGCTGCATCTGGAGCCGACCGTTTGCCAAAGCATCGTCACCGATGTCGTCGCGGTTCTGCAGCCCCAGGCTGAGAGCAAAGGGCTGCAGCTCGAAGTCTCGATGCCGATCTCCGACACGCTGATCGATACCGAGCGGCGGGCTGTGAGCCAGATCATTCTCAACCTCACCAGCAATGCGATCAAGTTCACCGATCGCGGCTACGTTCGCATAACGCTGGGTGAGCAGGCGCTCGAGGGCTGCAAGCAAATCTGCGTCAGTGTCGAAGACAGCGGCATCGGGATTCGCCCGGACGATCAACGTCGCCTGTTTCAAGCCTTCACGCAGGCGGAAGCGCCCACGCACCGATATTACGAGGGCTCCGGCCTGGGCTTGCATTTGAGCCAAAAACTCGCCGGGCTGCTGGGCGGCGAGATCACATTTCGCAGCGAGTACGGCAAGGGCAGCACATTTACCTTGATGCTCCGAGGACATTGATGCGCGCACGCATTCTAATCATCGAAGACAATCCGGCAAATCTCGAGCTGATGAGCTATTTGCTGAAGGCGTTCGGACACACTTTGCTCGTTGCTACCGACGGCAAATCCGGATTGGCTTGCGCAGCTAGCCAGCGCCCCGATTTGATACTTTGCGATATCCATATGCCTGTGATCGACGGCTACGCGGTAGCTCGCCAGCTCAAGGGCGACGCGCAAATGCGAGCAATACCGCTGATCGCCGTAACTGCGTTTGCCATGGTCGGGGATCGCGAGAAATTGCTGCGCGCGGGTTTCGATGGCTATCTGGCCAAGCCGATCGAGGTTGAAACGTTCACCGCGCGCGTCGAGATGTTCCTGGAAGTTTCTCGCCGAGCGCCGACGCAAGCGGTGCGGATCGAGCACATCCAAGCCAGCGTCAGTCCGGCGGTGCCGGAAGCGGTGAATCCGCGTCGAGCGCGGTATTCTCGATCATCCGCTCAGGACCGTCCTTGGTCCCGCAAAAGGTTGAGCGCAAGGTGGTTATCGTGGTGGTGAGAACCTCGAGCGCTCCGCCCTCAGGGGAAATGTGGCGCGCGTTGCGCGGGTCCGACGTCGGCATGGCCACCGGCTCCAATGCAGCAGCGAAACGCCACACTCCAGGCGCTGAACGCTACCGGTTTTGTTCAATCGAGCCGGACACGCCGCTAGTCGATGTGAAAGCCGGACGTGGGTTAGCCGAAGCATCTCATCGTGGCTAAGATCGTCGTCGTCGAGGCTGGATCCGATGCACGAGACTACCTCGGCGCACCTTCGACTTGTCGGCATCGTCGCCTGTTCGAAGTGCTGGACGGCGCAGATGCGCTCGAGCGCGTGCGCGAGGAAAATCCCGATCTAGTGATCGCGAACATCATGATGCCGACGATGGATGGCCATGGATTCATGCGGCGGCTTCGAGCCGATCCTTCGATCGCGCAGACCAGCGTGATCGTCTGCTCGGCCGATCTCGGACCCGCCGCTCGCAAACCGGCGACGACCGGCGACACTTCTCGTGTGCGGATGCAGCCGTATGAGCCGAAGCTCTTGATCGAAAGGGTGGCATCTGCGCTCGAACCTGCAACATCCGAGCGCCGCACAAAAGCGGCGTCTTCGTTGGGCCAGGCTCAGTTGCGCTCGCTCGCCGACAAGCTGTCGCAGACCGCCGATGCGCTTCGGCTTGCAAACCAACGTTTAAAAAAAGCCGCGGATGTCAGCGTGCAGATCGCCCGCGAGAGCGACACCGATCGTCTGCTGCGCACGCTGTGCGATGCCGCGCGCAAGCTCACTGGTGCCAACTATGCCTCGCTGATTATGTGGGATGAGCGAGGGTCTGAGGGCGCCCGGCAATATGTTGTCGCCAGCGGTATGGATATCGAGACCGGCGGTGAGCTCGCAGATATTTCCCAGCTTTCACCGAACGGTGATGGGTCGCGCAGTCAATCGATCGAGTCTCGGCCTTGCCGCGTCAGTAACCTGAGAGGCGATCTCGAGGACCTGACAGTTCCGTCGTGGCTGCCGCTGACCAATTGCCTGCTCGCCATACCGATCGCCTCGGAGCACCGTAATCACGGGTGGCTCTACCTCACCGACAAGCTCGGTGAAGACGAATTCAGCGAGGCTGACGAACAGCTTATGTCGGTGCTCGCCGCCCAGGCCGCGAGCATCTACGAGAAACAGCAGCTGCATGCCGATGCGTTGCGGAACGCCACAGCGTTGGCGCAGGAAATCGAGGGGTGCAAACAAGCGGAGATGCAAATGCGTCGCCTCAACGAAGAGCACAAACAGCGAAGCTCGCGGCGGACGGCAGAGCTTGAAGCAGCCAATCAGGAGCTCGACGCATTCTCGCATTCCGTGTCGCATGATCTGCGCGCACCGCTGTGCGCGATTAACGGTTTCGCGACGATTCTGCTGCAGGAGTTTTCAGGTGAGCTGAGCGCGGATGCGCACGTCTGCATCGCACGAATCCAGGATAATGCTGAGCGGATGGACCTACTGATTCGCGACTTGCTCGCCTTCTCCAGGCTGACGCAGCAGCCGCTCTCCAAGCAAGCGCTCGCGCCGGCTGATATCGTAGGAGACATAGCCGAAGAATTGCTGCGCGCACATGCGGATCGGACCATCGTTGTGAACGTCGAAGCGATACCGCGGTGCCGTGCCGATCATTCTTTGCTGCAGCAAGTTTTCATCAACTTGTTGTCCAACGCATTCAAATTTACGCGCTACCGGGATGTTGCACGCATCGATGTCGGCTGCATTCCGCAAAAAGGCGAGCTGGTGGTGTTCGTGAAGGACAACGGCGCCGGCTTCGACATGCAACACGCCGGGCACCTGTTCGGAGTATTTCAACGACTGCATCGAGCTGAAGATTTCGAAGGTACGGGCGTCGGGCTGTCGCTGGTCCGCCGCATTATCAATCGTCACGGCGGTCGCGTTTGGGCAGATGCCAAGCTCGATGCGGGAGCAACGTTTTATTTCAGCCTGCCGGCAACAGTCGAAGATTCCGGCTAGCTTTACCAGGTGCCCGTGATGTCGACCAGAACCGACCCACCGATCATGGAGAAATAAGGCAAGGTAGACCGCACCTGCGCGGGGAGGCGTGCGGTGCAGTGGTGGCATGTCGAGGCCTGACGCCGCGAGTCTTGCACCGCTGCTGTTGGAAAAGACCAAAGGGTAGACGTCGTGTGCCACTGGGCTGACGCAATCCACGACAGACACCGCTTACGCATAACCGCTTCCTTCGGTTACGCGCTAGCAGACCAACTCAGAAAAACAAAAAAATGGGTCGAGCTGCGAACTGCTGTTCGCAGCAGTTAGGTAGCGGCAGGGATTTGCAAAGAACTCATCAGCGGCCGGTATGCCGAGGTGATGGTACGCTCAGCATGCAGGGAATCATTCTCGGAAATGGAGACGTGTGTGAACCTATTCGAGCAACGTGGCACGCCGCCCGGCACTAGCAACAACCCGGCTCGTCGCGGCCAGTTCGCCAGAAATCGGCGGCCGATGGCCGCCGAGCGCGCATAACGGACACCGGAACCGTGGCCACGATCCTGGTCGTCGACGACCGCGCAATCAATCGTAACCTGCTGGTCACCTTGCTCGGCTATTCCGGACATCGTCTTCTGGAAGCCCGGGATGGCGCCGAAGCGATGGACATCGTGCGCCGTGACAAGCCGGACTTGATCATCACCGATCTGTTGATGCCGAACATGAACGGCTTCGAGTTCGTGCGGGCGATTCGCGAAGACGTGGCGCTTGCCGACGCCAAAGTCATTTTTCACACCGCTACCTTCCACCCTAACGAAGCGCTCCTGCTCGGCGATGCGTGCGGCGTGACGACGGTATTGCCCAAGCCGGCCACACCGCTAGCGATCTTGGAAGCTGTCCGACAGGCGCTGAATTTGCCGCTGGCCGGTGAGCCGGAAACACCGATCGCGCTGTTCGCTGCGGCACCGGAGCCGCAAGGCAAGGCGGCACTTGTGCGGTTCGGCGAACGCACGACCGCATCCATCGCGCAGGCGCACGCGGCTCGCTGCGAGCTCGACCAGTTGCTTGCCGAACGCGCGCCGGCGCAGTCGGAAATGCTGAAGGCGCTAACGGCGCGATTGGCGCAGAGCGAAATGGCGCTGCAAAGGTCAGCGCTTCGATTGCGCGGCCTGGTGCAACTCGGTCTGGACCAGCCGATTGAGCGCGACGTCAATCGTATCTTGGAGAGATTCTGTGTAGGCGTGGTCGGCATCACTGTCGTAGCGCATGTGCTCGTTTGTCTGTTGGACGAGAAGAGCCGGGAAGCGACGTGTTTTCTGCACACGGCCGAGAGCGCGGAAACGGTCCGTATCGATCCGCTTTCATCCGCGGCGCGCGCCCGCGTGCTCGAGCTCGCGGCCGCGGGCCCGCAGCGCGCGAGCGGAGTGCCCGCCGCGGCGCTGTGTGCCGGTTTGTACCCGACGCGGGTCGCAGTAAAAAGCTGCATCACCGTTCCGGTCGCCACTGCC
>JBDTMS010000263.1:0-6199 GCA_039934195.1 Betaproteobacteria bacterium | reverse complement strand
AGCGGTCCGGCCGCAATCCCGGCACGAACAACAAGCTGCGGCGCGGCCGAATCGGGCGGTCTAGTACGGACATCAAACGGCTCCTTGGCAGCGGTAATGTAGGGGAGAAACGGCATGCTAGCGTTCTGCGCCGCTTAGGGCAAACCGGCACCGCTGGATCGAACCGCTGGCGCCGGCGAAGCCCGCCCAGAATTCGTGGAAAGATCGTTTGCGGCGCGGATTGCTCGAGATCTACGGTGCCGGTGTGGATACACCCAGTGAAAGCTGCTGCGCTTCAATGGGCTTGGGACTAAGTTGTTAGAGCGGCGTTGCAGGAACCGTGTCGACGCGTTTGCCTCATCGATCACAGGATGAGACGATGATGTACCGCATTCGCCGCGCAGCTTCAGCAGATTCCAGAGGCAGACCAATGGCAACTATCACCGAGTATCTTCGCTTCTTGGTGACGCTCACCGCAGTCGTCGATCCTTTCCTTGCCGTCCCCTTCTTTCTCGCCTTCACCAGCACATACAATTCCGACGATCGCATTAAGCTGGCCCGCGTCGTAGCGTTGACCGTCTTTCTGGTGCTCGGCTGCGCAACGTTTCTCGGAGATCCGCTGCTGCACGTGATTGGCGCCAGCCTGCCGGCGTTTCGCGTAGGGGGCGGATTGGTGCTGTTGTTGATGGCGCTGGCGATGTTGAACGCGCAGCCGGGCGGCGTGCGACAGACCGAAGCCGAAGCACGGGAAATGCAGACCGGTGAGGTGGGCGGCGTCGTACCGCTCGCAATCCCGTTGCTCGCTGGGCCCGGCGCCATCAGCACCTCGATTATCGCAGCGGAGCAAGGTGGATTTGCGCATCATGTTGCGATCATCTGCTGTATCGCACTTGTATGCCTGCTGTCGTGGATAACCCTTTTGAAAGCGAACGCAATCGCCGCGCGTCTCAGCCTAACCGGACTGAATATCGCTACTCGCATTCTCGGGCTGCTGCTCTCCGCGATGGCTGTCCAGACGATGGCTGAAGGACTAAAAGATCTTTTGCCTGGACTCGCCAGTTAGCGGCGATGGTTGCCGGTCTGCGGTAAACGTTCTCGGCTTCGTCCGCGCGAGCGTGGTATCCCTCGCGGTTAATCGGTGTGACTGGCCTAGTTCCACCAGCGTGATAAATGCTTCTGCGCGACCGGAACACTATCGTCAGTGCGTAATTCCGCCATTTCCGAACCGCAGCAATCCCTGGCTGCGCACTGACTCCCCGGCATCTCGCCTAAGACGGAATCTTCTCACCGGAAAGTAGCATCGGTCCGCCGCTCTTACGTATGGCCCTCGCGATCACGGAGTAGGAATATCCCTACGGGAATTTCGGCATTGCCCTTATTCGTCCGCGCTTTTCGTATCGGTACAGTTGCGCACGGTCGAGCTTGCAGCACGAGCGTCGGCGCCGTCGAGCCTGGGGAGCGCGCGATGCTGTCACCGCCGAATGTATTTCAACGCGTAAATCTGATGGGGACCAGACACATCATGAACCAAGAATGGAAAGCAAACGCGGGCTACCTCGTGCCCGGCGCCAAGCTCACCGTGCTGTCGCAGTGAGAACACAAAGCGGTACCGGCGTACGAGCGCGCCGACGTCTCCGTGCCAGAGTTTCTCAGGCACGGCTGGGAATTGAACGGCATGAACAACATGAAAATTCTGCAAGACCATTCGCGCCGACGTCATGCTCGACTTCAACGAAACCATGCAGCGAAGGTGCGCTGTATGCGGGCATGAGCAGCGCGGGTGCGGGCTTCTATGCCTGCTCTGACAGCGAGGAAGCGGGTCAGCATCTAGCGCGAGTCATGGAAACGCGATTCAACAAATACATGACCGGCATGAGCGTCGCGGTGCCGGCCAGAAGATGACCAATCTAGTTGCTACCGCGAAGCAGGCGCATCAAGCCGCGGTGATCGCCGAGCGTGAACCAGTCCGGCGTGAACGCGATCATCGCCGCGTCGCCCCATTAACTTTATCTCTAGCAGCGGCGCACACTTGAACATCATCAATGCAGGCCGAGCCGTACGGGATCAAAGCAGCGGAGCCGATTCGGCTGATCGACCGCGAGCAGCGCAAAGCGAAGCTTCGCGCCCGGCTTGAACGTTGCAGCAACTACGACGCTCGGCGTATCCGAGAGCAGCAGTAGGGCATGGTCTAATTCCGCCTGGCGAATGCCTTGTCCGCTTTGTAGCGGTAACAGCGTTGCCTCCAGCAACGGATCATTCACCCGGCTGCGATTGTTGAGTCCGATCTTGCCGTAGCGCGCTTCAATGATGTCTATGCGGACAATTCCCGATCGAATAGTCTGCGCGGGGATAATCGCACGCGCGAGCGGATGCCCGTGGCTGTGATAGTAATCTGTGATCCGCGCGGCTAGCTCGCCCAACTCGGCAGAGTGACGCTTTCTCCTTCCGCGTCTGCCACCAGAGCGTGCAGGCTCCCCGCCATTGGGGCCTCCTGTCAGGCAAAGTCGATATGCATTCAGAGAAGAAGCTCGTAAGGACCGCGCATGAGATATCAAGCGCGGTCCCATGAGCCGGTCAGGGCACCGGCCCGGTCTGTAGTCGCATGGTGATCGTAGCGCCCGGAGCCACTTTCGCGCCGGCTGCAGGCGACTGCGAAAACACCCATGCCGTGCCCGTGCCGGCAGAGCCGCCGAACTTCGGCACCAGATCGGCGTTACGCACCTGCTGATCTGCTACAGCTCTCGGCGTGAAACGGACCGATGGAACGACGCGCTGCGCGGTTGGCTCAGGCACTTCGACACTGACTTCCATCTCCGGACCTGCCGCGGAGATATCTCTCAGCGCGTAGCCGCTCTCCGTGCCGTCCGCCCAGCGCAAAGTTGCGTGGACAGGATTCGGGTCCGCAGACAGCAAGTCATAGCCGGTCGCGCTATCGGAGCCATCCCACAGCGCACGGCTGTTATCGAAAGGCGGTGTCTGAATCGGCCGGATCATTCGGATTGCTTTGCGAGCCCATGCATTCGGGCCGCTGCCAAGTGTTGCCCATTGCTGTGCTGAGACGTTCGGCGGCGGCGCTGCCATGTCGTACGTAGCTGGATTCTCCATGACGTGCCAGACGGCCAATCCCCGGTCCGGCAGCACTTTGTCATATGAGGTTCCGGGCGATCGGTTTTCGACGATGAAGTACTCCGGAGTTTGCGCACGCAGATTGGGCAGCACCCAGGCCACGTAGTGAGTTTCTACAGCCGGCAGCCGATAGCGTCCCGATCTCAGCAGGACGCGTGGGTGCAGCCAGCCTAGTTTCAGCTTGGCGAATGGGTCCAGATGCGGAGCGCGCCCATCCTGGTCCATCAGAGAATAGGTGCCCGCGGCACTCGGTGTGAAGAACGCGAAGTACATGTCGCCGTGGCCGAGCAGCAGATGAGCGAGCTCGTGGGCGACGATACCAGGCCCGGGCGGTGCTCCGATACTCACCTCTGCGATCCAGGTGACCTTCTTGCCGTCGACGGTGATGCCTTTCGCCGTTTGCCGGGTGGTGTAGTCCTCACCGACGATGCGATTGAGGCCTCCGCCGTCGCCGGTGCCAGGCAGGATGAAGAGAATGCCCAGCTCCTTCGCTTCGACATCGCTGTCGCGATCGGCATCGAATGCAGCGAAGTCGAATTGCGCAACCGCCTTGCGAATTGCTTCGGCGCCGCTGTCGCGGCCGGCTTTGCCGCCGCCAGGCCAGTATTCGGACGGCGGATAGTCGCTGTCGTACCAGCCATACACACCGGCGCTCTCGATGGTGTAGAGGCCGTCGCTGTTTTCCAAGTAGTAGTCGCGAACGCTGTCGACAGCACCGAGCACGGCCGCCTCGACCGCTTCGCGGCTCGGCCTGGGCGCTGTGGGCCGGTGCGGGTCCCAAAGAATCGTGAGCAGCTTGCGGCGTACCTTACGCATGCGGGGCAAGCTGAAGGCCGGCTGCCGCAGTTCTTCGACCATTTGGCGTTCTGCCCCGCTGCTCTGAAACACAAGCAGATGACCGCTCGCGCTGCGGACCGCAACTCTCTCCGGTGCATCGGCGCCGGGATGCGTCCAAGCTACCGGATCTCCGGTGACGTGCGTTCCCGCGTACTCCGCGAGATCGATGACCTGCCAGTCCAATGCTGACGTCCACCAGTGCAGAAGAAGGCCGTTCACCGTGCTTCGGCTGACGACCATTTCAGGCGTTGTGGTTGCTGCGCGCGGCAGCGCTTGCGGCGTTCCTGCGGCGTTGGCCCCGCGGGCAATGCGGGTCGCGTTCACGGCTTGCCAATGACCGGCTGCGGGCGACCACCAAAAGACATTGAGTTGGCCGCTGGAATCAACTCCGGCGACGTGCTCCACGGTGTACTTGCCGCTGGTAGTTACCCAGCTGGTCAGCCCACCCACGGCCTTTCGCCCCGACTCCTTTGTCGCATCGACCACTTGCCATTTGCCGTGTGTGCTTGACCAGTAGAACACCAGGACCTCACCCGCGGCATTCGTGGCGGCAACGTGCTCAACCGTAGACTCCCCATCGTGCGTTACCCAACTCGTCAGGGAGTGTGCGGCTACCGTGCGGCCTGCTTCTGCAGATGCGTCTACCGCTTGCCAACGGCCGGCTCGCGGTGACCACCAGAAGACCGTGAGCTCGCCGTTAGCACCGACTGCAGCAACGTGCTCGACCGTAAACGCTTCGGTGGTCGACAGCCAGCTGGTTAGTCCGCGCACTGCTTTTCGTCCAGACTCCGCAGTGGCGTTGACGACTTTCCACTTACTGTTGCGCGGCGACCAATAGAAGACCAGCAGGTCGCCGCTCGGGCTGGAGGCAGCGACATGCTCTACCGTAAACTCGCCATCCGTTGTGATCCAACTAGTGAAAAAGTCACCGACGATGGTTTGCCCTGCCTCAGCAGATGCGTCTACCACGCGCCAGCCGTTCGAGTTGCGTGAACGATAGAACACGAGCAGGTGGCCGTTGTCCGCAGCGCCCGCAACATGCTCTACGATGTCGGGCGCGGTACCGATTGTCCAGGCAGTGATCGGCCCGTTGATGGTCTTTCCGGTTGTTGCAGATACATCGATGAGCTCGGTACGAATGGCTGCGTTGGCAGCAGCTGTCGCGATTCGAGCCTTCTTCGGCGCTGAAGCGATGGGAAAAGGCAGTGCAATAGTCTCGCATCGAGATGTCATCCGAATACCTCCGGGAACTAAGGGGAAGTGCGGAAAAACGAAAAACGGTGCGACTGGAAGTTTAAGGCCAGCCGTACTCGTCGGAACATCGATGTGTTCATGAGTCGACTACGGAATGCACATTACCGAGGCCACTCCCGAGCTACTACCCGACTAAAGTAATAGTCGGTTCATGATCGCGGGCGACATGCTCGCGTTGGTACATCGCTTCCATCTGGCCGCCGTCGAGCGCGATCATCACTTCGAATGCGTGCTGAATGTCGTCGGTGTTTGCGCGCAGCGCGTTGATCGCCCGCCAGGCGCGAGGCCAGTCGATGCGTGTGTGAGTCAGTACGGTTGTCGTCATGGTTGCGCTCGCCCCGTTACTAAAATTGCAGCGCATGGATTCGCGCTGCTCAACAGGAACGCACTCTAAAAATCGACGTGAGTGCGGCAGTAGTCAGGCCATCCCGATCTTGCTGCGAGGCTTTGCCTACAGCGATTCAGCGTTGCGCTGCTGCGATCGCAGGGCAGACAGACAGACGACCAAGGATTGGCGTGCGGGACCGGCAGCTTATTGCAGAAATGCGCGGAGCTTCGCCGGCCGCAGATCGGCCGATTGGAACCGCGATATCTAGACGGGTATGACGTCCGGACGGTCGGACAACATGCGCTCTTTTGCGCAAACGTACTCGCGCCGCAGACGCTCGATCAGGACGCGCGCGGGCGGTACATCTTCAATGTTGCCGACGCCCTGCCCCGCACCCCAAATATCCTTCCAAGGCTTGGCGCGCGTGGAGCCGAAGTTCATCGAATTCTTATCGACCACCGGCAAGTTGTCAGGGTCCAAGCCCTGCGCGAGCACGCTGTGCTTCAGATAATTACCGTGCACACCGCTGAAGAACGGCGTGTATAAAACATCCGCGGCAGCGCTTTTTAGAATCATCTGCTTGTACGTTTCGCTAGCATTCGCTTCTTCGGTGGCGATGAAGCGCGTGCCGATGTAGGCGAAATCGGCGCCGAGCGCTTGCGCTGCGAGAATGCC
>JBDTMS010000262.1:0-6203 GCA_039934195.1 Betaproteobacteria bacterium | reverse complement strand
TGCCCGGCGTCAGCGCCGGGCTGCTCTGATCGTCGTAGACCACCAGCTCGACCGGGCGACCGAGCATGCCGCCGCGTGCGTTGACGTCGTCGCGCCAGATCTGCAGCGCCAGCAATCCCGACTTGCCCGCGCCGCTCAGCGGTCCCGTCTGCGCGATGGAGAAGCCGACGCGAATCGGCTTCTTCTCTGGCGCTTGCACACTCGACGCCATCGGCGTAACTGCAACGCTGACGAGTGCCGCACCGATGCCTCCCAGCAACCTCCTGCGAACGAATTTCATCGAGTCATTCCTCGGGACGCGCATGTCCACTTACGATTTCGCATTTGCGGCGTGGGCGATGCGCGCTTCTTCGGCGGCATCCGTTTCCAACTGTTTGTAGTCGCGCGGCGCTTCGTGCAGCAGCTGACGGCGGCTTCTCTCCACGCCTTTCACGATCGCCACCACGGCCTCGTTGTACGGCACCGCGATGCCGAGGGCCTTGGCCTCACGCACGAGCGCCCCGTTCAACGCATCGATCTCCGTGCGACGCCCCTGCTCAACGTGCTGCATCATCGAGGGTCGGTTGTAGCGGCCCTGGCAATGCGTTTTGATTTTCTTGCGCGGATTCGGCTCGGCAAGGCGGACGCCCTTGGCTTCGACCACAGCGAGAATCTCATCGATGATGCGATCCTGCAGCGCGTTCACTGCCGGCGTGCGATACATCTCGCCGCTGCGCAGGCCGGTCACCGCGGTCAGGGCATTGATAGCGCAGTTGAGGACGAACTTGCTCCAGATCTCAGCCATGGGATCGGAGACAACCCGCGTTTCGATCTCCGCAAAATTGAACATGCGCGCCACTTCCTCGATGCGCGACGTGATGCGGCCATCGAGCTCGCCGATCGATGTAACGCCTGCATTCGTGTAGGTCGCTCGGCCAGGTTCTGGAAACGCACCGCTGTTCATCGTCACCCCGGCGACGACCCGGGCAGCACCGAGCGTTTCCACGAGGGTCTCGACGTTGCCGATGCCGTTTTGCAAGGTGAGCGCAAAGCCGTCGGGCTTCAGCACTTGCGCTGCGGTGCGTGCAGCATCCTTGGTGGCATTCGCGTCGGTGAAGATGACCGCGAAGTCTGCCGGCGGCAGACTCGCCGCTTCAGTGTACGCAGCCACCTTGATGACGTGACGGCCGCGCACGCCCTCGACAACCAGCCCGTCGCGCTGAACCGACCCGATGTGGTCCTGACGGATGTCGATCAACGTGACGTCGAAGCCCGCGCGCGCGAGCAGGCCGCCGTACACCGAACCCATGGCGCCGGCGCCGATCATGTAAATCCGCATTGCCTCCTCCTGCTGGTTTTTCTACCGAGACGACAGTCATGCCTCGAGCTCGGGGTAGTGCCGAAAGATACCATCTTCGTTGAATGGAATGCGACGATCCGAAGCCAGATACGCCGCGATGCTCGGCAAGGTCGACACGTACGTGCACAACGCGGCCAACTTCGAATAGTCGGGCTGCACGCGCGTCATCGCCTTCGGGAATGCGTAGCACAAACCAGCGGCAAGCTGGAACAGCGATAGATCGATGTAGGACAGCGCGTCCGCAACGGCGTGGCCTTTGCCCTTGGCGTTGCGATCGATCACGCGCTCGAAGTAGTCGAGGTATTTCGGAATGCGCTCTTCGATGAAGTGTTTCGCGGCGCGACGCGCTTCGGGCTTTTGCCGTCCGTAGTACATGCTGGTGCCGACCGGGTGATGCGTGTTGTGGGCTTCTTCCACGATGTCCGCAATCGTGAGTTGCAGCTGATGCGCCCATAGTCTGCTGGCTTCATCGTCCGGCACGAGGCCAAGCCGCGGTCCAAGGTATTGCAGAATGTTGGCGGTCTGGCCGATCAGCAATCGCCCCGCTTTCAGATACGGCGGCGCGAACGGCGGCCGCGGTACGCCTTCGCTTTCGATGAAGTGCATCAGCGCAGACGTGCCACCGCCTTGACTCTTCGGCAGCCGCGCCACGTCGATGTAGTCGGCGCTTGCCTGCTCCAACGCCAGCCGCACGAACTCGCCGCGGCCCGGTATGCCATCCCAATAGTAGAGCTCATAGCGCATTCACATTCTCCTCAATGAAGTCGTGCAACCGCCGGTCGCATTCGACGTGTCTGTTTGTCGAGCCGCAGTTGGCACAACAAAGCTCTTCGAAACGCTTGATTCCACGAGCTCGCGATGGCACCGCGGGCGCAAATTTCCGACCGAATATTCCGTCGGGGTATGACTTTCGCTGCAGTGGCAAGGTGCATTCGAGCGATTACATTGCCATGCGAGTTCCGCACACAGGAGTTTAGTCATGGCCAAACAAATCGTCCGCAGGTCATTCAACCTGCAAGTCAACGCTGTCGTTACAACGCCCGCAACCGGGACCGCACGGCCCGATGCACTGGTCTACGTTTATTCCTCCGGCGGTAAGCTGCTGCAATCGCAACCGCTCGATGCGAAAGGCGGCGCGGTGCTCAAGCTGCCGCTCGGAACGCAGCCCGCCGCGCTGCGTATTCTCGTCGGCCCGCGTGTCGACCCCGCTGCAGGGCTGGCCGAGTTGCTGCGGCGTGGTGCGCGAGAAAGCCATCTGCGTGTAGACCCGGCGTCGACTACGGCATCGGTTGAATTCAAGATCGCGCCCGACACTATTTTGTGCTGGCTGCGCAGCGCATGCACGGTGCGCGGCACCTTGCTCAAACGCGTGGTAAGCGGCGGCGTGAATCTCGATCTGCCCGTGTGCAATTCGCGCGTCGAAATATTCGAAGTCGATCCGCTGTGGATCATTCTGCGCAAGCTGCCTGACGACATCCTGAAAAAGCTGCGCGACATCATCGCACGGCCGCAGCCGATACCCGATCCGGCCCCAGGGCCCGATCCTTCGCCGTTCCCTGCGCTCACACGTCCGATCTCCGAACACGTGATGGATGCAGACACGATCGCCGCGCTGAAGGCGGTGTCTGCCGATACGAAATTGCGCTTTCTGGCGCAAACCGGCAGCGCGCTGCAGTTCCAGCAATCGCTGATCAACCACGCGGTCATCGTACGACCGCTGCTGTGCTATTTCTATCCACAATTCGTCACGATGCAGAAGGTCGGCGAAGCCACCACCGATGATTGCGGCCATTTCCATGCGCTGTTTTTCCAGGGTTGCAACAACCACGATGCACCCGATCTGTACTTCAAAGCGCACCAGAGAATCTTCGGGTTCCTCGATGTCATCATTTCCGGCCCAACGCCGGTCGCCTGCTACACCCATTGGGACTATGTGTGCGGGAGCGAAGTTACGCTGTACACGACCTCGCCGTATGCAATCACGTGCTCGCCATGCATTCCGGTGGTGGCGCCCGACAACTGGGTACTGTTCACGGCCATCGGCAATTATTCCGTGCACGGCATCTTCGGCGGCGGCGCGCCCGGCGCGACGGCATCGAACCTGGGGCTGACCGAGGGCGGTGCACCCTGGGGCGGAACTTTGCGACCCCGACTGGACTTCGACAACTCTCTGCGCGACACGCTTGGTATTACGCACTATGAGATCAGCTGGCGCAAGGGCACCTCCGGCAATTTCACGCCGCTGAATGCCGAAGTCGATCGCCACTATGCGCACTTCGTCGGCTCCGATCTGGTGATCGAACCGTACAAGCTCGGTCCGATTCCAACTCTGATCGGCACGCAGACGCATCAGCTCTATGAGATCCCGCCTGCGTTGCCGCCGATCGGACAGTGGACGATTGCCAATGCAGTCACCGATACCGAGAGCGGCGAGTTCGATACCGTGCAATTTTCGAAGGGATTGAGCTTCGACGGGACGGGCGCCGTATTACCGGGGACGGCAGACGAGAGCGGTCTTTATCAGCTCAAGATCGAGCTGTTCGACGCTGCCCACAATCTGGTGGACATTGCCGCGCGGCATATCCGCTTCGTCGTGCCGGATACATCGACGTTGTCTGGCGTAATCCATACCGTGGATGCGAGCACAGTCGCGCAACCGAGCGGCGGCAGTCTGATCGTCGGCAACGCGATGATCATCACGCTGCACATCGATAACAACCACGCCTTTGCCGGTGTCTCCCCGCCGGTTACGCCCGCGGGCTCTGCCGATTCATGCTGCGGCGTCGTGCCTTACGGACCCGCGTCGACGGTAAGCCTGCCGTACACGGCGTACCACCCGCACGGCTTCGCCACGCACGCGCTCAATCTGTTCCGAAGTGCAACGCAGATCGTGCCAACCATTTCCGGCGGCGTCGGCAACTTCACCGTGACGAAGACCATCGCCGACATGATGACCCTGGCACGCCCGACGGAATGCCTGAGCAAGCCAGTGTGCACCTTGGCAGCGTTCAGCGAGCACCTCGAGGTATATGCAACGGTGACCGATGGCTGGGGATCCTATCTTGGCTACAATGCGGTAGCGGATCGCGCATTCGCTCTCGCGCCGACCGAGGTGGCCTGATGTAGCTTAAGCTTAGGTTCTCTAGGTCAGTAGATCGTGCCGAACAGCGCAAAGAAACTCTCTGCGCTCTTCGGTTTATGCAAACCGAATCGGAATCGATGGCACTCAAAGCAACGATCTACAAAGCCGAGTTGCAGATTGCGGACATGGATCGCAATTACTACCATGACCATAGCCTAACGATTGCACGGCATCCGTCCGAGACCGACGAGCGCATGCTGGTTCGTGTGCTCGCGTTCGCGCGTCATGCCGGCGAGATGATGCAATTCGGAAAAGGACTGAGCACCGACGACGAGCCGGATTTGTGGGAGAAGGATCTAACCGGCGCAATACAGATCTGGATCGACGTCGGCTTACCCGATGAGAAACGCGTCCGGCGCGCATGCGGACGTGCCGCTCAGGTCTATGTATATAGCTATGGCGGCCGCGGTGCGGAGCTCTGGTGGCAGCAAAGCGTCGACAAGCTCGAACGCACGAAGAATCTAACCGTGCTGAACATTCCGTTCGCGATGAGTCAGGCGCTGGCGGCGCTGGCGCAACGAAACATGCAGCTGCAATGCACGATTCAGGAAGGCACGATTTGGCTGGCGGATGCGCAGCGGCGCATCGAGGTCAACTTGGAGACGGTGAAGCTCGCGGCGCCGTCGGCGCAGTATTAACCACGCGCGGGCGGTTGCGCTTTTGACGATCAAGATTCGACATGCAGCAACATTCGCGATGCGAGTGCTTCGCGGAATTTGATCACCGTTAGGATTAGAAAAGGCGTCTTCCGCGATAGTCCGAGCAGCGCGGCGTCGCCGGTAATCAGCGCATCCGCCTTCGCGCGATGCGCCAGATCGAGAAACTTCTGATCGTCCCGATCGCGGCATTTAGGCAGCGACGCATGCACCACCGGGTCGATCGGCATGCTTTGCGCAAACTGCAAATAATCACCGATGATCGCTTCGATCGCAGCGGCATCCAAGCCGAATTTGCGCGAGCCGATCTCGTTGAGAATGCGCGCCAACTCCGTGACGATGTCGGGGCTCACCAGCGGCACGAGCAGTGCCGCTTCCCAGGCCGGCACAAGCCAGACTGATTCGTCGCCTTTGAACAGCAGTGCTGAGACGAGCACGTTGGTGTCCAGCACCACCTTGAACGGCGGATTGGCCAGCGAACCTTCGCTGAACATCACGGTTACTTGGGACGCGGCTGTGCCAAATCCGCATCCGGTGCAGAAAGTTGACCGGCGCGCAGCTCGCGCACTGCGATGACGACCGCACGCGCGACATTGCGCACTTCTTCTTGCATCGGCTCGTCGCGGTCGAGCTCGTCGTGGCTGGTTGCGTACGGCTTGTAATAGCCGATGAAGCGATCCAGCCGCGCGTGCGTGCCCGCGTCGATCAAACCCATCCAGTCCAGCCAATCGGAGAGCGAACGACGAACGCCTTCGATCCCTGCGACGTCGCCGTGCACCACCCGGCCATAGACGCGGCCGGCGAGATGCTTGGGATAGTCCCAGCCGGCAAGCTCGATCGCTTTCGCTGTCTCCGCGTGTTTACCGTGGGTCGACGATGGATCGGGATGGCCGCCATCCGCGCATACCAGACGGTCGATCATCAGCTTGAGCGGACTCGGCGTCTGGTACCAGTACACCGGCGTCACGATGATGACGCCGTGCGCCGCGCTCCAGCGCTGGTAAATTTCATTCATCCAATCGTCGGTCTGATGCAGCGAATGATTCGGATAACAGCTGCACGGCCA
>JBDTMS010000261.1:0-6206 GCA_039934195.1 Betaproteobacteria bacterium | reverse complement strand
CCGGCGAGATGAACATGGACGATCTGCTCGATGCAGAAGCCGCCATGTCGCGCTCGGCCGGACACTGCATGACGATGGGCACGGCATCGACGATGGCGTCGATGGTGGAAGCGCTCGGGCTGGCGCTGCCGACCAACGCCGCGATCCCGGCGGTGGACGCGCGCCGCTATGTGCTCGCGCATATGGCAGGCCGGCGCATCGTCGAGATGGTGCAGGAGGATCTGAGAATGTCGAAGATCCTCACCAGGCAATCGTTCGAAAACGCCATCCGCGTTAACGGCGCGATCGGCGGGTCGACCAACGCTGTCGTGCACTTGCTCGCGATTGCCGGGCGCATCGGCGTCGAGCTGAAACTCGCGGACTGGGATCGACTGGGTCGGGAGGTGCCGTGTCTGGTAAATCTGATGCCATCGGGCGAATATCTGATGGAAGACTTCTACTATGCAGGCGGCTTACCGGTCGTGCTCCGCGAGCTTGGGGTGTCCGACATGTTGCACAAGACCGCGCTCACAGTGAACGGTCAATCCATCTGGGACAACGTCAAGGACGCCGTTAACTACGACCACAAGGTGATCTTTCCGGTGACCAAGCCGTTCAAGCCGCACGGCGGCATCGCGGTGCTTACTGGCAACCTTGCGCCGACCGGGGCCGTGATCAAGCCATCCGCCGCTACGCCGGCACTCATGCAGCATCGCGGCCGCGCCGTCGTATTCGAAGACATCGAGGATTACCACGCGCGGGTCGATGACCCCAGCCTCGACATCGATGAGACCTGTGTGATGGTGCTGAAGAATTGCGGGCCGCGCGGTTATCCCGGCTTTGCAGAAGTCGGCAACATGGCGCTGCCGACGAAGATATTGAAGAAAGGCATCACCGACATGGTCCGCATATCCGACGCACGCATGAGCGGCACGGCGTACGGCACCGTGGTGCTGCACACGTCACCGGAAGCCGCTGTTGGCGGTCCACTCGCGCTGGTGAAAAACGGCGACATGATCGAGCTCGACGTCGAGCAACGCCGGTTGCATCTCGATGTGTCGGATGCCGAGCTCGACAAGCGCCGCGGCGAATGGCAGCCGCCGTCGTCGCACGACACGCGCGGCTACGTCAGGCTCTATTGCGATCACGTCAATCAAGCAGACCGCGGCGTCGATCTTGATTTTCTGGTCGGCTCGAGCGGGGCACCGGTTCCGCGGGAATCGCACTAAGCCCTCCCAGGCGCCGTCGCCGCTGGACAACGAACAGACCATCCTCACCTGTAAATCACCGCTATCCGGGCGGCTCTTGACAGAGGGGCGTAGGATGTTAGCGTTACTGTTTTCGCGGGAAATATCCGCAACCTGGCCGCATCCATAGCGGGCCGGACCTACTCGAAATCCAAGGAGAATACGATGCTTCAAGCTGCTGACCTGACAATTCGGCTCCATCCGTCCGACGATGTCGTGATCGCCCGCGTCGAATTACCGGCGGGCACTGAGCTGATCAAGGAAGGTGTGCGCGTGGCAGTCAACATTCCTGCTGGCCACAAAATCGCAACGAAGGATCTCGCAGAAGGCAGCCCGGTGCGGCGCTATAACCAGATCATCGGCGTCGCGACTCGGCCCATCCGCGCGGGTGAGCACGTGCATGTGCACAACCTTGGCATGGCGAACTTCGAGCGCGACTACGCATTCGGCGTCGACTACAAACCCACCGAATACGCAGCCGAGCCCGCGACGTTCATGGGAATCAAGCGCGCCGATGGCCGTGTCGCCACGCGCAACTATATCGCGATCGTGAGCAGCGTCAATTGCTCGGCACACGTCTCGCGCAGAATCGCCGAACACTTCCGTGGCGACATCATGGGGGACTACCCCAATGTCGACGGCGTATTCGCGGTTACGCATCAGACCGGCTGTGGTCATGCTTCGGTTGGCGAGCCGGTGCAGATCATTCGTCGCGTATTAGCGGGCTACGCGACGCATCCCAACGTCCATTCGTCGTTGATGATCGGCCTGGGCTGCGAGGCAAACCAGATTAACGACCTGCTCGCCGCGCAAGGCCTCAAGCGTTCCGACAAGCTGCAGACGTTCACGATTCAAGATACCGGCGGCACCAGCAAGACGATAAAAGAAGGCATCGCGCGTATCAAAGAGTTGTTGCCGGAAGCCAATAAGGTCAAGCGTGAGCCCCTTCCCGCGAGCCATCTGATCCTCGGGCTCGAATGCGGCGGCTCCGATGGCTACTCGGGCATATCTGCGAACCCGGCTTTGGGTGCGGCGGCAGACATTCTCGTGCGCAATGGCGGCACTGCGACTTTGGGTGAGACACCGGAAATCTACGGGGCAGAACATTTGCTGACACGCCGCGCGGTAAGCCGTGAAGTGGGCGAGAAACTGATCAAGCGCATCAAATGGTGGGAGAACTACACCGCCAAGCTCGACGGTGACATGAACAACAATCCGTCGCCGGGCAACAAGGCCGGTGGGCTGACCACGATTCTCGAGAAGTCTCTTGGCGCCGCCGCGAAAGGCGGAACGACCGGGCTCATGGACGTCTTCGAATACGCCATGCCAATAACTTCCAAAGGCTTCACCTTTATGGATACACCCGGATACGACCCGGTGTCGGTGACCGGCATGGTTGCCGGCGGCGCCAATGTCGTCTGTTTTACCACCGGTCGCGGCTCCGCTTTCGGCTGCAAGCCATCGCCATCGTTGAAGCTAGGTACTAACAGTGCGCTGTTCAATCGACAGGAAGAGGACATCGACATCAACTGCGGCGTGGTCGTCGACGGCAAGGCATCCATCCAGGAAGTCGGCCAGCAGGTGTTCGAGCTGATCCTGAAAACCGCGTCGGGACAGCCCTCGAAGAGCGAGATTTTCGGCTACGGCGACGATGAGTTCTCGCCGTGGGTGCTGGGCCCGACCATGTAATGCTCAACCCGAGCGGATCATTGACGTAATAAGATAAGTAGTTAGATAAAGAGGTGGCCCGACTTGTCAGAAGACTATTCGAAGGACTTGTTCGACTTCTTCCAGAAGATGTGGAACCCGACATCGTTCCCGATGCCGGGCATCTTCACGCCCAGCATGAGCGTGGAAGACATCGACAAGAAGCTGAACGAGCTGCGTTCCGTCGAAAGCTGGCTGAAGGTGAATCTGAGCTTTCTGCAGATGACAATCAAGACGCTCGACATGCAGAAATCCGCACTCGATACGCTGCAACAATCTACCAAGAGCAGTTCCACGCCGGGAAGCGCATGAGGATCAATCAAATTTCGACGCTGATCGTGACGCGGCCTGAGTTCGAAGGGCCTGCTGAGGTTACGCCGACGACGCCTATCGATCCGATCGAGCCTGGTGGCTACACCGGCGGCAGGGTAGTGGCCGAGCGGCCAGATCCGGTTAACACCCCGCAGCTCGTTGCGCGCCGCCCAGCAAGGCGCAGAACTGGCGAGCGGCGCAAAAACCAAGTCCCGGTGCTGATGGACACACGCGTATCCCAGCGTCGCACCGAGCGGCGACGTGCGCAGGACGAGGCACCGTCCTCGGTCGACGTCGAAGCCTGACCTGTATTTGCCGAGTCGCGAGACTGGTTCGTCGCGCTAGCGACGCGAAGTAATCCCGTGCCACTTCTCTCGCCTTTCTCGTTGCACATTTTCGCCGAGACGATCGATCGCGAGCGGCACCGCTGATCGATCAAACCACGTCGATGCGCTAGACTCGATGCTGCAAACCGATCGATCTCAAGCGTAGCCACTCCTCTGATGTCCGCCAGCACCTTGCCATCGCTGCGTCAGCTCCGTTATCTCGTCGAGCTCGCTGCTCGCCTCAACTTTCGCCAAGCCGCACAGGCGTGCTTCGTTACGCAATCGACCTTGTCGGCCGGTATCAAAGAGCTCGAGACGCAACTCGGCGTACAGCTGGTCGAGCGCGATACGCGCGTGGTTCGCGTTACACCGATCGGCGAAGAAGTGGTAGCGAGAGCGCGACAGCTACTCGCATCCGCGCAGGATCTGGTGGCGATCGCAGCCAACGCTGGCGAGCCGTTGAACGGCCGCCTCGCACTCGGCGTGATTCCGACCATTGCGCCATTCATTCTGCCCGGCGTGCTGCCACCGCTACGCGCCCGCTATCCGAAGTTGGAATTGCATTTGCGCGAAGATCTGACCGATCGCCTGCTCGAGCGCTTACGCGGCGGCCAACTCGACATCGCGCTGATCGCGCTGCCCTACGACACGCAGAACCTGCTGGTGCGGGAGCTGATGCAAGACGAGTTCTGGTTCGTCGCGCGCGACGACGATCCGCATGCGAGCGAGAAGGCAATCGCCGTCAAGAAACTCGATACCGGGCAGGTCCTGCTGTTGGAAGAAGGGCATTGCCTGCGCGAGCACGCCATCGCAGCATGCGGCAATCGCCGCTCCAATCCGGAATCGCGCATCGAAGCAACCAGCCTCAATACCCTGATGCAAATGGTGGAAGGCGGTCTCGGCGTGACGCTGTTGCCCGAGCTCGCGCTGAAGAGCGGCATCTTGAAGGGCACGCGCTTGATCGCGCGTCCATTCTCGTCGCAAGTACCCACGCGCACGATCGCGCTCGTTACCCGCACCGGCAGCGCACGTCAGCGCGACTTCGATCTCCTGGCGGACTTCATCATCGAGCACTATCGGCGCCTGCGCGGTTCTGCGATTCCATCACGGCGACCGGCCAGAAGGGCGGCGTGAGCGCAGATTTAGTCGAGGCGGCGGCGCGCAAACCCCGAACGCTTCGCAGCCTGTCCCTGCTATGGCGCTACGTTACCCCGCACCGTGGACGAATCCTCGGCGCGAGCGCGGCGCTGATCGTGGCGGCCAGCTGCCTTCTAGTAATGGGTCAGGGTCTGAAGCGCGTGATCGACATGGGCTTCGCGCAGCGCGATGCGTCTGCATTGAATCATGCGCTGTTCGCATTGCTCGGCGTGATCGTCGTGATGGCGATCGCCACCTACACGCGTTCCTATCTCGTCTCATGGCTCGGTGAGCGCGTGGTTGCCGACATTCGCAAAGCCGTGTTTTCCCACTTGCTGCAGTTGTCGCCCGGTTATTTCGAGCAAACCCGGACCGGAGAAATGGTGTCGCGGCTCACGACAGATACTGCACTCCTCGAACAAGTAGTGGGGACCAGCGTGTCGATGGCGGCGCGCAACACGCTGCTCGGCATCGGCGGATTGATCATGCTGGCGTTGACCAGCTGGAAGCTCACACTGCTCGTGCTGGTCATGGTGCCGCTGGTGATCGCACCGATCGCATTGTTCGGTCGCAGAGTGCGCCGACTGTCGCGGGCAAGTCAGGACCGCATCGCCGACCTCGGTGCGCACGTCGACGAGACGTTGCACGAAATCCGCACGGTGCAAGCGTACGGTCACGAAGCGGAGGATCGCAGATTGTTTGGCGAACGGGTGGCGGAAACGTTTGCGACGGCATTGCGACGCGCGCGTCAGCGTGCCGCGCTGATCACGACAGTAATCGTTGTCGTATTCGGCGGCGTCGGCGTCATTCTCTGGATCGGCGGCCTCGATGTTCTCGACGGCACGCTTACCGCAGGCGAGCTGTCCGCATTCGTTTTCTACGCAGCGATGGTTGCCGGATCAGTCGGTGCGATCAGCGAAGTCATCGGCGACCTGCAACGCGGTGCCGGCGCCGCGGAACGATTAGTTGAAATCCTCGACACCACTCCCGAAGTGGTAGTACTTGCAACCCCCGTGCAACTGCCTAATCCCTCCAGCGGCGTCGTCGAGCTTGAGCACGTCAGCTTCAGTTATCCAACGCGCGTGGATCAGCCGGCGCTGCAGAACTTGTCGCTCATCGTGCACGCTGGAGAAAAGCTTGCACTGGTCGGTCCATCCGGTGCCGGCAAGTCGACAGTGTTTCAACTCTTAATGCGTTTCTACGATCCGACAGCGGGGACGGTACGCATCGACGGCATCGATCTCAGACACGCGGACCCACACGCCGTGCGAAATCGAATTGCTCTGGTATCGCAGGAGCCTGCGATCTTCGCGGCCAGCGTGCGAGACAATGTCGCGTACGCGAGGCCGGATGCAACCGATGAGCAGGTACAGCGCGCATGCGAAGCCGCGTTTGCAAGCGAATTCGTCGAGCGTTTGCCGCAACGCTACGAAACCAATCTAGGCGAGCGCGGCGTGCGGCTGTCGGGCGGCCAACGACAGCGGCTGGCGATCGCGCG
>JBDTMS010000260.1:0-6211 GCA_039934195.1 Betaproteobacteria bacterium | reverse complement strand
ACCGGCCCTCGCTTAGCTGATCGATATAAGCGTCGATTCGAAGCCGGCGGGCATCGACCCAGCCGGACAAATCAGCACGGGGGAGGGGTCCATCGTGAAACACGATTGCCATCGTCATGGCCGCAGCCGAGCCGTGCGGCTTGCCGTTTTGTTTGCCTTGCTGATGTCGTTTTCGGTGTGCGCGCAGACGAACGGCGACATCGCCAGGCCGCGAGCCATCGCGCAAAACGCGAGCGGCTCGCCGCAGCAGCCGATTGAGATCAGAGCCGATCCGGTCGAAATCGCAGCCGAGCGTTTCGATAAGGCGCGCAACGCATTGTCGCCGCGCACCGGTACCAGCCAATTCGTGTTCGATCGCGCCGAGATCGCCGCGCTGCCGCTCGGCGACGCCACGCCGATCAATCAGCTCATGCTGCAGGCACCGGGTGTGGTGCAAGGCGATTACGGCGAGTTGCACGTTCGCGGCGAGATGATGCAGCCGCAATATCGCATCAACGGGATCATCGTTCCGGAAGGCATCAGCGGCTTCGGCCAGGTGTTCGATGCGCGCTTCGCCGAGCGCATCGAGTTCATCACCGGCGCCTTGCCGGCGCAATACAATTACCGCACCAGCGGTGTCGTCGACATCTACACCAAGCAGCGGTTTCAGAACGGCGGCGAAATCGGCATGACCGGCGGCAGTTACCACACGATCAATCCGTTCGTTGAAGTCAGCGGCGCCAAAGACCGTGCGACTTACTATTTCACCGGCAGCTACTTGAGCAGCGATGCGGGCATCTTGTTTCCGACCGGCGATCGACAGGCGATTCACAACGACACGACGCAGACCAAAGGCTTTGCGTACGTGTCATTTTTGCCGACCGACGAATCGCGGGTGAGCGTGATTCTCGGCGCGGTACAGGCGAATTTCGAGATCCCGAATGTGCCCGGACAGACGCCGACGTTTCCGCTAGACGGCGTGAGCGAGTTTCCGAATCTCCCGTCTACCGCGCTCAATGAGCGCCAGCGCGAAATCAATCGCTATTCGATCCTTTCGTACGAAGGCTCGCGCGGTACCCGGCAGGATTATCAAGTCGCCTTGTTCACACGCTACTCGAGTGTGGTGTTCGATCCGGATCCGATCGAAGACCTCATCTATCGCGGCATCGCCTCGCGCGTCGCGCGCAAAAGCGTAGCAAACGGTGTGCAGGTCGATTCCGGGCTGGGCGGATCGGAACGGCACACGCCGCGCGCGGGCCTGACCTACACGCGCGAGCGCGCGGACAGCAACAACGACTCTCAGGTATTTCCGGCCGATGCCAATGGCCAGCAGGTCCCCGGCGCGCCATTCGCGGTCGTCGACGCGCGTACCGTCATCGGCAATTTGCTTGGCGTGTACGTGCAGGACGAATGGCGCATGTTGGATCGGCTCACGGTGAACTACGGCAGCCGCTACGACTATCTCGACGGATTAACGCAGGCCGATCAATTCAGTCCACGCCTCGGTGCGGTGTTCCAGTGGACGCCGAGCACGGCGCTGCACGCGGGATACGCGCGCTACTTCAATCCGCCGCGCCTGGAGCTGGTCGGGCCTGATACCATCTCCAAGTTTTCCAACACCACCAATCAGCCGGAAGTCCAGCAATCATCGCCCGTCGTGCCCGAGCGTATCCACTACATCGATGCTGGCATCACGCATCGATTCACACCGACTTTCAATGTCGGCCTCGATGCGTACGCGAAATACGCGAAGGACCTGAACGATTTCGGACAGTTCGGGCAGGCCCTGGTCTACTCCCCGTTCAACTGGTCCCAGGCGCGCATCTACGGTATTGAGCTGACCGCGCATTATCAGAAGAACAAATTCTCCTGCTATATGACGGCCGCGGTTTCGTGGGCGCGTGCGAAAGGCATTGCCTCGGGGGAATTCAACTTCGGGCGCGAAGAGCTCGACTACATCAACAACAACTGGGTGTATGTCGATCACGACCAGCGCCTGACTTCGTCGGCCGGCGTGGCGTATCGTCTCGGGGCCGTGCATTTGCTCGCCGACGCGATCTTCGGCAGCGGCATGCGCAGCACGCCGGAGGGCGGCACGCCTAACTCGGATCATCTGCCCGGTTACGTGCAGGTCAATCTTGGCGTGCAGCGGGAATTCACCACGCGCTGGCTCGGCAAGCTCGATACGCGGCTCAGTCTGCTGAACGTGTTCGACCGAGTGTATGAGATACGCGATGGCACCGGCGTCGGCGTAGGCGCGCCGCAGTTCGGTCCGCGCCGATCGTTATACGCGACGGTTGCCGCGAGTTTTTGAACATGCTTTCGCTGCGCTCCGATTGCGTCACAATGACGCCCACCTCAGAACCCGAAGTGTCTATGCCAAATTTATTGGTCCGCTCGGAACGCAATCGTGCCCAACGATGCGTTCGAATCGCCGCGCTCGTCCTATTCGCTACGATGTCGGGTGTGTTTGGCGCATTGTGTGCGGCCGACGATACCATTCCGCTAAGAGCCATTGCAACGTCGGGTATGCCGATTCCCGGAGGCGGTACCTTCGATCGCTTTCACGTCGAAGGACAGCCGGCGATCACGCCGATAAACGACCGCGGGCAGGTGGCGTTCTTCGCAACGTTGGCGCGTGCTCGCGCGAGCGAAGGGATGTTCCTCTACGATGGCGGCAAGATCGAAATCATTGCGTTGACCGGCAGCCCAGCGCCTGGCGGCGGCAAGCTGGCGAGCTTTGCAGCGCATCCGGTGCCCTCGCTCAATCGCGCCGGCGCGGTCGCGTTCACCGCTTCGATCGCAGGCGGCAAAGCGAGTGAAGGTTTGTTCCTCTCTGGCAATCGGCGTCTGCGCGCAATTGCATTGTCGGGCAGTGCGGCGCCCGGCATTCCAGGCGGTGCCTTCAGCGACTTCCAGTCGCCCACGCTCAACGACAAGGGCGATATCGTTGTTCTCGCGAGCGTGCGCCGCGGACGCGATACGTTGGAGGCAATTTATCTATATCAAGCGGGCAAACTGCGCAAAATCGCCGCGGCAGGCGACGCGGCACCAGGCGGTGGCAATTACGTTGCGTTCGGCGTGCCGACGCTCAACGACAAAGCCGAGATCGCGTTTCCTGCAGTACTCGACGACGGCCAGGTTTCCGGCGGCATCTTCATCGCTTCGGGCAAGCAGGCGCGCATGGCGGTGGGCGCGGGAAAAGCCGATCCGTTCGGCGGTATCTTCTCGCAGTTCTCCGATCGCATCGGCATCAACAACGCCAGCGCGATTTTGTTCAACGCGGTCCTCAAGCTCGGAGCGGTCGAGCAAGCTCTGCTCGTTGCGCTTGGTGACGATGTGCGGGCAGTCGCCGCGGTCGCAGCGTCGACGCCGAACGATCCGACAGCGCCGGCCAGTCACTTCTCGGCCCTGGGGCCATGGCCGAGCATGAGCGATGACGGCGCCGTTGCCTTCATCGCCGCAGCCAACGATTCGTCCGGCACGGTCAGCTTGTATCAAGCGGGCCCGCGCCAGACGAGACGGCGCGCGGAGATCGGTGCGCCGATCGCGAGCGGCGGTGCGATCGCGTCGTTTCCGTTGTATCCGGCGGTAGCGAGCAGCCCGAACGGCGCAATGGCATTCGCCGTCGTCGGCGAGGGCTCCGGAGAAAGCTTCGAAGCAATCTTGATTGCACCGCCAAACGCACAGTGAGCGCGATAATCAATTCATGTCGAACGGCGGATATTCGCGGAATACGTTCATCGGCGTGATCAGCATGTGCTTGGTCTTGGTGTGCGCCGGCACCGTCTCGCCGCGCACGATGCGCAATGCGAGCGGGAGCACGTCGTAGCCGTAGCGATCGACGAAGTAGGCGACTGAGCCGAGCACGATGCTGCCGCGATTGTCGAAGCTGATCTCTTTTTTCTCGTGCATGCCACCGTGGATCGAGCGATCGAGCCCTTGGCTGACGATTACGCAATCGTCCAAGCGGCCTGCGGCTTCGATCACTTCCTTGGCGCTGATCGCGCTGCGGTCATCCAACGCGGCGACGAGGACCTTCTTACCCTTCTGCGTTGCGAGGAACGCGCCGAAATTCTTCTCCATCCGCTCTGCATCGTTTGCCTCGATACGCGTGATCGCGATCTTCGATTTGGTCCGCCGCAGGCCTACGGCGATACCTTTGGCGCGCGCATCGACTAGTTCCACCGGCGAGGTTCCGCCGACGATTGCGGCAACCGGCACGACACCCCGCCAATTGGCGGCAGCGAACTTCGCCAAGGCCTCGCCGGCGATTTGTCCTGCGGCAGCGCTGTCCGCGCCGTACAGGGGCGCCCCTGGAATCGGATAGTTAATCGCCATTGCAGGAATGGCGGCGGCTTTCAGACGGTTGCCGGCCTCCACGTTGACGCCGGGGTCGGGATCGTATTCGATGAACAGATCTGCTTTGGTGCGAATCGCTTCATCGACGTTCGACAATGCCGCCGCGCGCTCGCCGCGGTTGTCGTAGAACGCCAGCTCGATCGGCTGATTTCGCGCGGCAAGCTCGAAGGACGAACGTACATCGGCACAGGTAAAGCCGAATCCTTCGAGTCTGGCGCCGGCATCGCTGCTGACGCAGGCCACTGCGATGCGAAAGCGCCGCTCGGTGTCCGGCGCGGCGGCGGCTGCCGAAACGAAAGCTACCGCCGCGGCAACCGACCAGTGGAAAAAAAACCGGCGCCTTGCTGCAGGCGCCGATCCGTGATGCTGATGACGCAACGCGGCGTGCCTCAGCGAATCGCCTCGGGCGCGACGAACGTGCCGGTCAGCCCAACCACCTTCGGAACCGTCATCGAGAAGAAGAATGTCGCACGCCCGGTCGCTGCCGCTTCTTCCGCGATCAGGTCGGTGCGCGCATTCTCGACTATGTGAATGCCGTTGTCGGTCAGCAGAAATTTATGCACCTGGAACGCAAGCTTCGGATCTTCGCCGGGAATGACTTCCACGGCCCAGTTGTCCACCGCAACCAAGACGATCTTCTGCGATGCAAGCCATTTTGCCGCTTCGATGCCGATGCCGGCTTCGCCGCTGTTGTACAGCGCGTTTTGCTTCGGATATTGCAGGAACAGATCTTCCCAGCCGGTGTGAATGAGCACCGCGTCGCCTTCACGCAAGGTCACGTTGTACATCTTGAGACCGGCTTGCAGATCGGCGGCGGTAATGATTGTGCCTTTCTCGAGGCACGGCTTGCGGCATGCGGGGTTGGACTTCAGCTTGCCGGCCTGCTCATAGACTTTGACCATGTCGATGATCACACCGCGCGTCTGGAATGGCTTCAGATTTTCCAGTCCCAGCTTGAGCATTTTGTTCTGCGTTACGAACTTGCCCATCGGCGTCTGGTTGTAATAACAATCTTTGATGCCGATGTGTCCCATGCCATCCAGGTGCGTTCCGACATGGGTCTGCGACAGGTACGTGTCTTCCATGTAGGTCAGCTTGTTCTCGCCGTATTCGGCGCCGGGTACCAGCGACGTCGCGGTGAGCATGGTTTTGGAGAACCGCGTTCCGAACAGCGGGACGCCGTCTTCCAGAACATTGGAAAGCAGGATAACTTTGCCTTCCTGAATCTCGGCCGCGGCAGCTTTCGTGACGGCGGGCGTGATGCGATTGGTTGCGCCGATCACATCGGTTGGACCGAACGGCGAAGGCGCGACAAGCTTGGAACAATCGCTCTGTGCAAAACAAGTAGGGATTAACGCGAGACAACTAACGAATGCAGCGACGGGCAGTAGGATTGCCTTCTTCATCGCACTCCTCCTCGGAAATTCAGACTGCGTGGTTGGCCTGTTGGATTTGCTGCTGTTCGAGATGCGCTTGATCTGCCGCGCCTCGTTGCTATCGCTTTCATCGGCGATATGACATTTGCCGACGGCAGTGTGAGCGTGAGCTTTCGCTGTGTCAAGGCAGCGTGCGGCACGCTGCGATAGGCGTGCGAGCGCACTTATGCAATGCTGAAGCGATTTCGCGCTCGTGTCGCGATTAGCGTTGCGTTGGAGCGCATCCGGCTTCGACACGGCCGCACATGCGGCGTCGCGCTACGGGAGTTTTTGCGTGCAGTGCGCTGTGTTGCAACACTGCGCGACCGGAACTACGCCGATCGGAGCCTGTAACATTGACTGCGCCATCAAACCCGAGCCCAGCTTAATAGGAGACCACCATGCAAGGCGTCGTTTTCCCCGGAGATCGCAAAGTCCAGATTCTCGATTTCCCC
>JBDTMS010000259.1:0-6219 GCA_039934195.1 Betaproteobacteria bacterium | reverse complement strand
CGCCGGAAGTCGATACGACGACGGTCGCGCTCGCCTATCCGTATCAAGCCTATACGACGCTCAACGCCACCGGCTACGTCGTCGCGCAGCGCAAAGCGTCGGTTGCATCGAAGGCGACCGGGCGCATGGAATGGCTGGGTGTGGCCGAAGGCAGCCGGGTGAAAAAAAACGAGGTCATCGCACGTCTTGAAATGCAGGACGTTTCCGCATCGCGCGATCAAGCCGCCGCGAACGTCAAAGTTGCGCGTGCAAACATCGACCAAGTGCTCGCTGAGCAATCCGATGCGCAACAGCAACTGACGCGTACCGAAGACTTGCTCGCGCAGAACTTCGTTTCCAAGTCGGCGTACGACGTCGCGGTTGCGCGCGCAGATAAGGCGCGGGCGGGCGTCGGCAGCGCGCGCGCAGCGCTGGTGGCGGCGCAGGCGAATGAGCGCGCAGCGCAGGTGGCGGTTGACCAAACGATTATTCGTGCGCCATTCGATGGCGTTGTGCTGACCAAAAATGCGAGCGTCGGCGACACCATCACGCCGTTCTCGCAGGCGGTCGACACCAAAGGCGCGGTGGTTACGATTGCGGACATGACCACGCTTGAAGTCGAGGCAGACGTAACCGAAGCGAGCTTGCAGAAAGTCACGGTAGGTCAGCCGTGCGAGATCGAGTTGGACGCGATTCCCGGCGTTCGCTTTCAAGGTGCGGTCAATCGCATCGTACCGACGGTCGATCGATCGAAGGCGACGGTAATGACCAAGATCGGGTTTCGCGCGCTCGATCCACGCATCCTGCCGGACATGAGCGCAAAAGTTTCGTTTCTCTCGCAGCAAGTCCCATCCGACCAGCGCGGCGCACGTCCGGCAGTCGCGGCGGATGCCGTTGTCGAGCGGAACGGACAGTCGGTCGTATTTATCATCCGCGAGGCGCATGCCAATCAGATGACGGTGCAAATCGGCAATCGAATCGGCGATCTGGTGGAAATCAAGAGCGGCGTGAAGCCCGGCGACAAAGTGATCGTGCGTCCGCCTGCGAAATTGCAGAACGCTATGCCGGTGCGACTCGCAAAGCAGTAGCAATGATCGAGAGCGCACGTCCGATCGTCGCGATCCGCGGACTCAGCAAGTTCTATGAGCGTGGCGATCAGGTGATATCCGTTCTCACCGATATCAATCTCGATGTCGTGGCGGGCGATTTCGTTGCGTTGATGGGTCCTTCGGGTTCCGGCAAGAGCACGCTGCTCAATCTCATCGCGGGCATCGACAAGCCGAGCGGGGGTGCGTTGGAGGTAAGTGGCCTGGATATCACGCGCTTGTCGGATACCGAATTGTCGGACTGGCGCGCTCAGCATGTCGGTTTCATCTTCCAGTTCTACAATCTTCTGCCGGTGCTCACCGCGCGTGAGAACGTCGAGTTGCCGCTGCTGCTCACCGATCTCTCACGGCGCGAGCGCCACGAGCACGTCGAAGCCGCGCTCGGCATGGTTGGGCTACTGGATCGCATGTCGCACTATCCATCGGAGCTGTCCGGTGGCCAGCAGCAACGCGTCGCTATAGCGCGTGCCATCATCACGGATCCGACGATTCTGGTAGCCGACGAGCCGACCGGCGATCTCGATCGCGTATCCGCCGCCGACGTGCTCGCGCTGATGGAGCAACTGAACCGGGAATTGAACAAGACGATCATCATGGTGACTCACGATCAACGCGCCGCCGAGCATGCGCATCGGATGGTGCATTTGGACAAGGGCGTGCTAGCTGGCTAGCACGCCCTTGTCCAGGGGCTAGGGGCTGGGGGCTAGGGTCTAGGGAAAAGCGGCGCGGCGACCGCGCTGCAACCCAGTCCGTTGCTTGCCCCTGCGCCTTTGACGTTCCCTAGCCCCCAGCCCCTAGCCCCGAGTCCCTGCTTTCAAGAGCCCCTGCTTTCAAGAGCCCCTGATGTTCATAAAACTTATCTTCCGCAACGCATTCCGGCACAAGCTTCGCACAGCGCTGACCGTGCTGGGGATCGTGATCGCCGTGCTTGCGTTTGGATTACTGCAAACGGTGGTGGGTGCGTGGTACGCGGGGGTCGACGCGTCTTCCAGCACGCGACTGGTCACGCGCAACGCGATCTCGCTGGTATTCGCATTGCCGCTCACGTACGGCGACAAGATTCGCCAATTGGAAGGCGTGCGCATCGTCAGCCGGGCAAATTGGTTCGGCGGTGTCTACATCGACAAGCGTAATTTCTTTCCGCAGTTCGCCATCGACGGCAAGCCGTACTTCGAGTTGTATCCCGAATTTCGCGTGCCGCCGGAGCAGTTAAAAGCATTTCTGCTGGACCGCAAAGGCTGTGTGGTCGGGCGCAAGCTGGCAGAACAGTACGGGTTCAAGATCGGCGACACACTGCCGTTGCGCGGTACGATCTTTCCTGGTGAATGGGATTTCGTGGTGCGCGCGATCTACACCGGCGCAGACGCTAAAACCGATGAGTCGCAGTTCTTCTTTCAGTGGGACTATCTGAACGAAACGCTGAAGAAGACGGCGCCGCGCCGCGCCAACCAGGTCGGAATTTTTCTGGTGGGCATCGGCGATGCGGACGCGGCGGCGGAAACATCGCGACGCATCGACAGTATCTTTCGCAACTCCCTTGCTGAGACGCTCACCGAAACGGAGAAGGCTTTTCAGCTGGGCTTTATCTCGATGACCGAAGCGATCGTGGTTGCCGTGCGCATCGTCTCGTTCGTGATCATCGTGATTATCATGGCGGTTATGGCCAATACGATGGCGATGTCGACACGCGAGCGCTTGTCCGAATACGCCACGCTCAAAGCGCTCGGATTCGGTCCGGGCTTTGTGCGCGGTTTGATATTCAGCGAATCGCTATTGATCGCGTCGCTGGGCGGCCTGCTCGGAATGCTGGCGACCTTGCCGGTAGTCGCGGCTTTCGGTTCGGTGATCGCGAAGCTGTTTCCGGTGTTTCAAGTCTCGCTGCGAACCGTGCTGATGCAGGGCGCTGCAATGCTCGTGGTCGGCGTTGTGGCGGCGCTCGTGCCCAGCGTGCGCGCGTCGCGGGTGCGCATTGCGGAAGGTTTGCGCGCGCGCGGTTGACGCGCGAGCGAGTCGCCATGTCGGTGCCGTTCTCATACGTTGCACGCAATCTGATTGCTCGGCGCGTTACCACCTTGCTAACCGCGGGCGGCATGGCTTTGGTGGTTTATGTATTCGCCACCGTGCTCATGCTCGATGAAGGCCTACGGTCGACGCTGACCGGCACCGGTTCGATGGACAACGTGATCGCGATTCGACGCGGATCGGATACTGAAGTGCAAAGCGGCGTCGATCGCGAGCAAGCCGATGTGGTCGAAAGTCAGCCCGAAGTCGCCGTCAACGGAGCGGGTGACCGGTTGCTATCGAAAGAGACCGTGGTATTGATCTCGCTCAACAAACGCGGATCGCAGAAACCGTCGAATGTGGTGATCCGCGGGATCGACCCGCAGGCGTTGGGTCTGCGCCCGCAGGTGAAAATCGTCGCCGGCCGCATGTTCCAAGCCGGTTCATCGGAGATCGTCGCGGGACGCTCGATCGGCGAGCGGTTCATCGGCGCCGGCATCGGCGAGCGGTTGCGCTTCGGCGGACGCGAATGGACCGTCGTCGGCTACTTCGATGCAGGCAAGAGCGGATTCGATTCGGAGATCTGGGGCGACTGCGATCAGCTGATGCAAGCATTCCGCCGCGTTGCCTATTCATCGGTGCTGTTCCGACTCACCGATTCTTCGCGTTTCGATGCGGTCAAGGCGCGCCTGGAAGCCGATCCGCGGCTGACCCTGCAGGCCAAGCGCGAAACGCTGTACTACGAAGAGCAATCCGAGCAGCTGTCGATCTTCATCCGTTATCTGGGTGTGACCTTGAGTATTATCTTTTCCAGCGGCGCGATCATCGGCGCGATGATTACCATGTACGCGTCGGTGGCGAGCCGCACCAACGAGATCGGCACTCTACGCGCGCTGGGGTATCGGCGTAAAAGCATCATGTGGGCATTTTTGTTGGAAGCGCTGCTGCTCGGTGCGGTCGGTGGCGCGATCGGTTTGCTACTCGCCTCGCTGATGCAATGGGTATCGTTCTCTACCACCAATTTTCAGACGTTCTCCGAGCTCGCGTTTTCATTTACGCTCAACGTCAGGATCGTCGTGTGGTCGATGGTATTCGCCCTGCTGATGGGACTGCTCGGTGGCTTTTTGCCCGCGGCTCGAGCGGCGCGAATGAAGATCGTCGACGCGCTACGCGCGGCGTAGTCGCTCAGATGCTGCGGGGCTGGATTTGTAATGAGCGGGGGCGCTAGTCTTTCGCCGCCGGTCGCAACGGCTCGATCGTGCCCATGTGAAATTCCAGATGACCGCGGTCGCGATCGCTGAAATAATGCGTGAGCGTGTTGCGCACTGTCGCAAACGCAATTTGATTCCAGGGAATGTCCGCTTGGTCGAACAATGCAGTCTCCAGGCTTTCGATTCCGGCACTCACGTCCGGATCGAGCAGACGTCCCGCGAACAACAAGTAAACCTGATTGATATGGGGCAGATTGTAGAGCGAGAACAGTTGCGAGACTTCAACGCGCGCGTTGGCTTCTTCCAGCGTTTCTCGCTGCGCACCCGCAGCCGTGGTTTCGCCGTTTTCCAGAAAGCCGGCAGGGACAGTCCATAATCCGATCCGCGGTTCGATCGCTCTTCTGCAGAGAAGAATTTTGCCTTCCCATTCGGCGACGCAGCCGACGATCACGCGTGGATTCTCGTAGTGGATCGTGCCGCAGTGTTCGCATAACCAGCGCGGCAGAGTGTCGCCTGGCGGCACGCGGCGGACAACGGTGTGACCACAGACGCTGCAATAGTTCATGACAGGAAGGGCCGACGAGGAGCAGCGACGTTACCAGAATCGCGTGTCAATTACCCGAGCTTGGCCGTAATCGAATACCGCCGCGAAATGAAGCCCGGTCATCGGCATGGCACGAGGGCCCAATTTGCCATACAGTTTTACCCACTTCGATTGCTGAAAAAAACATCTAACGTCCGGGAGGAATTATGCGTCGCGGCAGCATCAATATCGGATCGGCGCTTCTCATCGCAGCGTTGTCGCTGTGGTGCGCCCAAGCGCTGCGAGCGGAAACGCCCGCGGACATGCGCGGCACGTGGGAAGGTCCGTGGTATCGCGGCATGACGAGCGGCAAAGCGCGGCTGCTGATCACTGCTGGCGGTGGCACGATTCGCTTCACCAATCTCGACAACTTCGGAACCGAAGAACATCCGTTATCGGAAATGGCGCTCGAGGGTTCCAACTTCAGCTTTCGTTCTGAAGGCGACAAAGGTGGCGCGCTGACAGCAAACCTGAAATTGAGCGAAACGGCCGACGCGATGAAAGGTCTGGGAAAATTCGACGGCTTTCCGCTGCGATTCGAAATTAAACGGGTGGCGGCACAATAGTTTCGGCGACTCGAAACAGACGCAGGCGTCAGCCGTTCGCCGGTGCTCGCGTCTATCGTGCCGACGCTGGATTTTCTCGTACGACGCTGGGTTCTATCATGCCGATGCTGGGTTTTCCCCTACGGCTGCCGCGCTCAGCGATCACCTTACTCAGCCGGTAGCGCCTTGATGTATTCGGCCAGCGCTTGAATCTGCTCGTCCTTCAACACTTTCTTGAAGCTCGGCATGTAGCCGTCCTTGCCGTTGGAGATCTGCGCGATCACGCCTTTCACGCTTTTCGGCGTGCCTGCTAGCTTGGGCCCTTTGCCTGCAACCGCGCCGTAACCATCGTGGCACCAGCTGCAGTTCGTCGCGAACAGCTTCTTGATATCCACGTTGTATTTTTCGTTGATTGGGGCCGCCGTCATCGCCACGATCTCACCCGGATCCGCGGCACGCGCGGCGTGCGCCGTTAAGCCCGCAGCGATGCCGAAAAACATTGCCAATCCGCATGAAGTTATTCTGTTATCGAACATTTCCATCTCCAAGCATCCAGTCGTCGCACATCCGGTCTCCGAACATCCCGGTCTCTCAACTTCGGCACTCCCGCACGTCGCACAAATAAAAATGGGCGAGGGTGAAATCCCCCGCCCATATGACTACTCGACTAGTCGACGCCAGGCGTCGACTGCGCCGGCTGGATTACTGTCCCAGCGAGTACACGATCAACTGACCGGCATCGGTCGGCATGCTGCAGAACGGCTCGCCGAACAACGGGCAGTAGTTGCCTGAAA
>JBDTMS010000258.1:0-6223 GCA_039934195.1 Betaproteobacteria bacterium | reverse complement strand
CAACTTGCTCATCACCGCCGGGAGCGAATCTTCCGGCAAGCTGAAGATCACGCTGATCGGCTGCAGCTGCGTGATGACGACCAGTCCGGTCGTGTCCGTTGCATGCACCATGTTGCCGACGTCGACCAGGCGCAAGCCGAGGCGCCCGCTGATCGGCGCCGTGATGCGCGAATAGGTGAGCTGCAGGCGCACGTTCTCGATCTGACCTTGATCGATTTTGACCGCACCTTCGTACTGCCGCACCAGCGCCTGCTGTGTATCGAGCTGCTGCTTGGGAATCGAATCTTGCTCGAGCAAGGTGCGGTAGCGCTCGAGATCGACCTGCGCATTTTTGAGCAGCGCCTGATCGCGGATCATCTGCCCTTCTGCCTGCGTGAGCTGAACCTGAAACGGCCGCGGATCGATTTCCGCGAGCAGGTCGCCCGCGCGCACCACCTGGCCTTCGTCGAACGAGACTTTGATGAGCTGGCCGTCGACCCGACTGCGCACGGTCACCGTGTTGAGCGGCACCACCGAGCCCAGCCCGTTGAGCACAATGCCGATATCGCCTTTTCTGACTTGCGCCGACACGACCGGCACACTGCGCGCCGCCGGATTCTGCGCGGCGTTGGCTTTCGATTGGGCAGCGCCCGGCTTTTCCAGTGCGAAGTAGATTGCCACCGCGATCAGGCAGGCCGCGCCCGCGCCGATCCACCAGGTCCAGCGCCGCCGGCGTCGTCCACCGCCGTGAATCGCATCTGTGGGGTTGCTGTCAGAACGGATGGGCTCAGTCATGTGATGGCGTGCAGCGTCGGAAGTTGATATGCGGATACTGAGCGCGCGCCTTGATCGTTGCAGCAATCGACATCGGATACTCAGCTATGCGTATTGAAACAGACCGACGTAAATTCGCGATGTTCGCGACCGGGCTTTTTGAAACAGACTATTGCCGTTTTGCGAGCTGTTACAGTAGGACACAGTGCGCGCGCACGGGTAGGACACAGTGCACGCGCGCGGGTAGGACACAGAGCACGCGCACGGTAGGAGACAGTGCACGCGCTAGAATGGCGCACGCCGGCTAAACTGGCGCCCGCTGGGTCGATGCTCCGGCACAGCGCATTAACGACCGCCATACTGATTGATAGCCTGCATAAAATTTCAAGGCCGGATAAAGTTTCAACCTGCATAAAATCTCAAGGGAGGAACCGCGATGAAGACATCCGTACGCACCTATTCGGCGATCATACTCTGCGCGGCCGCGCTGTTCGGCGCGAGCGCACCGGCGCTGGCCGACGGCACGTTGCCGAGCGCCGCACCCGAAGAAGTTGGCCTCTCTGCGCAACGTCTCGAGCGTATGACGGATGCGATGCAGCGCTACGTCGACAACGGCGAGCTCGCCGGCATGGTCGTGATGATCGCCCGCAAGGGCAAGCTGGTTTATCAGCACAGCTTCGGCATGCAGGACAAGGCGCACGGCGTGCCGATGGCGATGGACTCGATCTTCCGCCTGTATTCGATGACCAAGCCGGTGGTTTCGGTCGCCGCCATGATGCTGGTCGAAGAAGGCCGCCTGAGCCTGGACGAGCCGATCTCGAAGTACCTGCCCGAGTTCAAAGAGATGAAGGTGGCAATCGAGGGCTATGACCCGGCCACCGGCGCGCAGACCTATCACACCGTTCCGGCCAAGCGTCAGATCACCGTACAGGACCTGCTGCGCCACACATCCGGCTTTACCTACGGCACTCTCGGCACGCCGACGCAGGTCAAGAAGCAATACATCGCCGCGGAAATTTTCTCCCAGAAATGGACGCTCGATACGTTCACCAAAGCGCTCGCACAATTGCCGCTGGTGAACGAACCGGGAACGGTGTGGGAATACGGCCACTCGACAGACGTGCTCGGCGCAGTCGTCGAGAAAGCATCCGGTCAGAAGCTCGACAAATTTCTTTCGGAGCGCATTTTCAAACCGCTGAAGATGGTCGACACCGATTTCTACGTACCGGCGGCAAAACACAATCGCATCGCGCAATCGCAAGTCGATCCGGAAACCGGCAAAGCCGCCGCGCTGCTGGATCTAACCAAGCCGGCGACGTTCTTCGCAGGCGGCCATGGACTGGTATCGACCGCGAGCGACTATCTGCGCTTCGCGCAGATGCTGGCGAACGGCGGCGAGCTGGAAGGCGCGCGCATTCTCGGCCCGCGCACCATTGCCTACATGACGACGGATCACGTGCTCGGCTCGGGCATCGCGAAGGGCCCGACCTATCTGCCGGGCAACGGTTACGGTTTCGGCTTGGGATTCTCGGTGCGCAAAGATCTCGGCCAATCGGAATGGCCCGGCTCGGTCGGCGATTTCCATTGGGGCGGGTATGCCGGCACGTTGTTCTGGGTCGATCCGAAAGAGCAGCTCGTGCCGATTTATTTATCGCAAGAACCGAATCGGCGGGCGCACTACCGGGTGGTGTTCCGCGATCTGGTGTACCAGTCGATTTTGGATTGATCGGCGCGGCCAGAACGATCGCTTCGGGCGCTGCACCACCAGTCGAGCACACGTACATGATCGCCAGCTCCGGCCGATGATCCTGATCACGTGGAACGTGCAGTGGTGCCGCGGCGTCGACGAGCAGGTCGATCCCGCGCGCATCGCGCGTGTCGCACGCGAGCTCGCGGACTTCGATGTTTTGTGTCTGCAGGAAGTCGCGGTGAATTTTTCTGGTCTGGCCGGCAGCCGCGGCGAAGATCAAATGGCGGACCTGGCCGCAGCATTGCCGGGGTATGTTCCGCTGTTCGGCCCCGGCACGGACCTCGATGACGGCAGCGGCAAGCGGCGGCAATTCGGCAACGCGATGTTCACGCGGCTGCCGGTGCTGCAAGTGTTTCGCCATCTGCTGCCGTGGCCGCCCGACGAAACGGTGCCGAGCATGCAGCGTGCGGCGTTGGAAGTCGTCGTGCAGTCAGGCGAGCAACCCCTGCGCGTGATCACCACGCATCTCGAATACTATTCGCAGCACCAGCGGGCGGCGCAATCCGAGCATCTGTTGCGCCTGCATTCGGAAGCCTGCGCGCATGCGCGCGGTTCGCGACCGGCCAAGGCTGCGGGCAGCCCATTCGATGTCGTCGCACGCCCCGCATCGGCGATCTTATGCGGCGACTTCAATTGCAAATCGTCGGCTTGGGAATACGCGCAGATCACCGCGTCTCCACGTGCGGCCGACGTTCCGCAATTCGTCGACGCGTGGACGCTCAAGCACGCGAATCAGGCGCATCCACCGACGTTTCTCGTACACGATCCGAGCGCATCGGCTTACGGCTGCGACTTCGTGTTCGTGACCGATGATCTCGCGGAGCGTGTGCGATCGATCGAGGTGAACGGCGATGTCGACGCTTCCGACCATCAGCCGGTGATCGTCGAGCTGCAAATTTAGCGGCATCCATCAATGGAAAAATATCAGCTGTCGCGTCGACGAATCGCGCGGTTTGATTCAGGACATTGAATTGCACAGCGCAATTGTCCGCAGCGCATCGATCAAACCTTTCGGCGATTGCCAACCCTTTTGCCGATCTCCATACCTCTCGATTTAGAGCGAACGTACCGGAGCGAATTCGCTCTAGTCGACGGGCACAAAGGTATTGATCTCCGTCGCCGTAGACGAAGTACGAGCCGCACGCGTGCGTGACATGCTTAACGGTGCAATCTGGAGACCGACGAAGTTGTCTTTGCCAAAACCCGGCACCGTTGCACGCGTGTCGTGACCGCCGATCGCCGGTCGCGTTAGACTTCACCCATGCTCGCCATGACCGCGGCGCTTCTCGCGCGCCTTTCCACGTCCTCTCCACTGCGGCATCGGCGCTTTCGGCTGTTCTATTTCGGATCGATCGGCACGGCGCTCGGCTATACGATGCAGGCGACCATCGCGGCCTGGCTGATGGCGACGTTGACGCCTTCCGCGTTCATGGTTGCGCTGGTGCAGACTGCAAGCACGACGCCGTCGCTGCTGTTCGGATTGGCCGCCGGCGCGCTGGCCGACATCGTCAATCGCCGCAAGATCCTGTTGATCTCGCAAGGCCTGCTGCTTGCCGCAACCTTAGCGCTCGGCACCGCGGCAGTTGCCGGCGTGGTCGGACCGGGAACCTTGCTGGCGCTGACGTTTTTGATCGGCGTCGGTTTCAGCTTTTATTTACCTGCGCAGCAGGCGATGCTCAACGACCTCGTACCGCATGCCGAGCTATCGGGTGCGGTTGCGCTGAGCGCCGTCGCATTCAACGTCGCCCGTGCGATCGGTCCGGCGCTCGCCGGTGCAATCACCGCATGGCTCGGCTCGGGCAACGCGTTACTCCTCAGCTCGGCGTTGTTCGTGGGGATGATCTTCGCCGTGCGCGGTTGGCAAAGCACGGCGGCGGCGATTCCCGGTATTCCCGAGACGCTGTTGGCCGGAATTCTGAGCGGCTTGCGCTACGCGCGGCACTCGAGCCCGCTGACCGCGGTCATCATTCGCAATGCCAGTTTCAGCGTGTGCGCGAGTGCTTTGTGGGCGCTGCTGCCGCTGGTGGCGCGCGATCAGTTCCACATGGACGCGGGTGGCTTCGGCCTATTGTTCGGCGTGTTCGGCACCGGCGCGGTGATCGGCGCCGTGATGCTGCCGCGGCATCTGCGGCGGATCTCCCTCAACACGCTGGTCAACTCCGCGATGCTCGCATGGAGCGTTGCCACGCTGCTGATTGCATCGTCGACCATACTGCCGCTCGCGATCCTCGGTATCGTCGTTGCAGGCACTGCGTGGGTCAGCGTGCTCGCGAGTCTATCGGCCGGGACGCAAAGCTCCGCGCCGGCCTGGGTTCGCGCACGCGCCCTCGCGATGAATCTGGTCGCGATGCAAGCCAGCCTGGCGGTCGGCAGCTTGATCTGGGGGTCGCTCGCGTCCGCGGTCGGCATTCGCATCACGATTGGTGTATCTGCGGGCGCGATGCTGGTGCTTCTGATTCTCACGCGTCGCGTGCGCGTGGCGCTGGGACAAGAGGCGGACATGATTACCGGCGTGCAATTGCCGGAGCTCGCGGCGATGACCGAGCCGTTGCCCGACGATGGGCCGGTGCTGATTCAAGTCGAGTACAAAATCGCGCCGGAGAATCGCGCGGCGTTTCTGCGCGACATCTATTCGATCGAACCGATTCGGCGCCGCAACGGCGCCAGCGCATGGCGCGTGTTCCACGATGTCGCCGACAACGAACGATTTCTCGAGCGTTTCATCATCGGCTCTTGGGCGGAATACATTCGTCTGCGATCGCGCGTGACGATGACCGATCAGGAATTGCGGCAGCGTGTGATCGAGTTGCAACGCCCCGAAGTGCCGATTCGTGTCTCGCGATTGATCGCCGTGCCGCCGCCGCATACCCATCACGGTCACCGCCGCGAGAGCGGAACGTAGCCGATTCGGCCGGCCTTCGACAGTGCCGCGCGTTGAACCGGTTGCACACGATGCAGCGCTGCTGCTGCGCAATTTCCAGCGTCGCGCCCACGCTTCAATCGCTGGTTTCGCGCCGTCCGTTACGCGACAATCTCTCGCATGAGTGAAGTGCGCAAAGTTCTACACGTCGACATGGACGCATTTTTCGCAGCCGTCGAATTGATCCGCCGGCCCGAGCTGAAAGGCCGCCCGCTGGTAATCGGCGGCCACGGCGATCCGTCGCAGCGTGGCGTCGTCTCGACCGCGTCGTACGAAGCGCGCAAGTACGGTATCCATTCCGCGATGCCGCTGCGCACTGCGCACAAGCTGTGTCCCGATGCCGTGTTCCTGCCGGTCGACTACGCGGAATACAGCCGCGTGTCGCGTCAGATCAAAGCGATCTTGCAGACGATGTCGCCGCTGATGCAGGACGTCGGAATCGACGAGGCCTATCTCGAGGTCACCGGCATCGAGCGTCCAGCAGTAGACGTTGCGCAAGACATCAAGCTGCGCGTGCGCATCGAGACCGGATTGACGTGCTCGATCGGCATCGCCGCCAACAAGCGCCTGGCCAAGATCGCATCTGACTTGGACAAACCCGACGCGCTAACCGTGATCGACGAAGGCGATCTGCAATCGCGCATCTGGCCGCTGCCGGTGCGCAAGGTGCCGGGCATCGGACCGAAAACCGAAGATCGCCTCAAGCAATTCGCCATCCTCACGATCGGACAACTGGCCGCAGTGCCGATCGACGATCTGATCGACCGCTTCGGCGAATCGTACGGGCATTTTCTCAATCA
>JBDTMS010000257.1:0-6261 GCA_039934195.1 Betaproteobacteria bacterium | reverse complement strand
GCCTGTTCGAGCCGGTCGCCGGCCTGCCGATGATCGACCGCCGCCGCATCGAGATTTGCCGCGCCATGATCAGCGCACCCAAGCTGCTGCTGCTGGACGAGCCGTCCGCCGGCATGACCCACGATGAGACGCGGGAGCTAATGAACGACATCTTGCTGGTGCGCGAACGCAACAAGGATCTCACCATCATCATCGTCGAGCACGAGATGGGGGTAATTGAGCGCATTACCGACCGCTGCGTCGTGCTCAACTTCGGCCGCAAAATAGCCGAGGGTCCGTACCGCGCGGTCGCAGCCGACGCCCAAGTGCAAGAAGCTTATCTCGGGGTCGCATAATGGCCGGTATGCTGGAAATCGAGGACGTCTATACGGCCTACGATAAGGCCGACGTGCTGCAGGGCGTCTCGCTGGCCGTCGAGGCGGGTAGCATCACCTGCCTGCTCGGCTCCAACGGGTCGGGCAAGACCACGCTCGTGCGCTCGATCCTCGGGCTGACGCCGGCGCGTGCGGGGCGCATCGTGCTCAACGGTGCCGACATCACGCGATTGCCGACGCACAAGATCGTCGCCGCCGGCATCGCCTGCATCCCGGAAGGCCGCAAGGTCTTTCCTAAGCTCACTGTCGAGGAGAACCTGCGAGTCGGTGCCTATCAAGAGACCGAAGACAAGGTCACGCGTGCGCGCCTTGACGATATCTTCCGCATTTTTCCGCGGCTGGCCGAGCGGCGCACGCAGCTTGCCGGCACCATGTCGGGTGGCGAACAAGCCATGGTGTCGATTGGGCGCGGCCTAATGTGCGCGCCGAAACTGCTGTTGATCGACGAGCCTTCGCTCGGCTTGTCGCCGCGGCTGGTGAAGGAGAATTTCAATATTATCCGCGAGATCAGCCAGCGCGGCATCACCGTCTTTCTGGTCGAACAGAACGTGCACCAGACACTCGCCATCTCGCAGCGGGGCTACGTGCTTTCGAAGGGGCGGGTGGCCGCCGCTGGCACACCGGCCGAACTTGCCGACCGCTCGGAAGTGCGCGAAGCCTATTTCGGTTGATTGCAGCCAGTTTAACGTTGCCCTGAACAGCCGCAAATGGACGATGTCGTCCCGATAATCGGTCGATGGATATCGAAAGCTCAGATCAAATTTAAACCGTATCTCTTGCGTCTAAATTCCCAGGCCTAGCGTACGAATTCCCTGCTAAGTCAAAAAAATTCCCTGTTCCACTTCAAAGGGGGCAGATCATATTACAAGATTGAGGTGGGCAGGCTAAGGCCGAGTAAATCGGTTAAATGCACCCCGCGGCTTCATGGGTCTGCTGCGGCGAATCCGGCGTCGGTGTCAGCTGGTATTTCGGACCGTCCATTGTACAAATAAAGCCATTATGAATTATCGAGTCGCTCAGTTTTCCCCATCAAGAAATCCGCGTCGGCGTTGACGATGTGTTTAATAAACTGCGTGACTGTCTTTATGCGCGCCATATGGCTCTGCTCCGTACGAACTGATACCCATATCTCGCGGCGGGCTGAAATCTGGTCCGGCAGAATCCGCTGTAGCCCGGACACGCCTGCCGCCACGAAGGTGGGCAACAACACGATTCCCATACCTTCGGCGGCAGCATTGCGTTGTGCCAAAATACTGTTGCTCTGGAAGCTCATTTTTGGACTGAGCACAACCTCATCCAGCCAGCGAACCGCGTGGATGGCGAGTAGATCGTCGATGTAGCCAACATAAGTGTGGCTTTGAAGCTGTTCGAGATTATGTGGCGTGCCGTGCTTGCGCAGATAATCTGGCGAACAATAAAGAAACAGCGAAAACTTTCCGAATAAAGCGCTTCTCAGTCCGCGGCTGTTCGGATTGTAGAAGCTGATAAACATGTCCGCTTCCTTGCGCGACAGGTCGACCGTCTGTGGAATGCTGACGAGCTCAATGTTCACCTTGGTGCTAAATTGCGATAGCGCGGGCAGCCGTCGCGCCAGATAGCAGCTCGCGATACCCTCCATGGTCGCGATACGTACGGTTTGTCTTGCCTCGGCGGCGTCCCGCGTCACCACGTCTTCGAAGTAGCTGGCGTGGTTCTCCATTTCGCGGATGTGCTTGAGTAGCGACTTCGCTTCGTTGCGCACGACTACGCCACGTCGGGTGCGGTCCAGCAACTTAAGTGACAGGTGCGTTTCAAGCTTGTCGATTCGCCGGCACACCGTGGAATGGTCGAGTTTCAAGCGCTTAGCCGCGGAATGGACGCTTCCCTGGCGAGCGACCTCTAAAAAAACCCGTAAATCGTCCCATTTGACGACGCTCGACTGCATGACAAGGCCCTTTCGTACGCAATACCGATCGGGCGGACTTTACATCATACAGACACAGGGTGGTGCAAAAATACAAAGAAGCCGACTGGATGGGACGTGATTAGCTGCGCCAGGGAATGGGGGCATCTAGGCGTTTATGCAGGCCTTGACGACCGATGTTGCAATTATCGGGGGCGGTGCCGCCGGCTGCTATGCCGCGCTACAGCTCAATGAGCTCGGCATCAAGCCCCTGATAATTTGCAAAGGCTTAGTGGGCAAAAGTGGGGCCTCGCTGTTTGCCGGGAACCTTGTGATATCTGGCGGGCTGCTCGGCAATACCGTCGAGAACGCGCAAAACACCGCCGAGTTTTTAATCAAATACCACAACCAATTTCTGATCGATCAGCACTGGGCGCGCCGCTGCGGCCAATTGATCGAAGGGACCTACTATCGCGAGTTGGAAGAAGCCGGGCTTTATTTCCGCCGCGACGATATGGGCGAAGTCGTCACTAGCCCCGGCAAGATTCGCAGCGTCGCCGCCAACGTTCAGGGCAATTCCGGTGTGCCGTTCATGGACCTGCGGCGCAAGCAGGTTATGAGGGCTGGCATTCCGCGCCTTGAAGAAACGGCGGCGACTGCATTGCTTCGCAGAGTCGACGGTTCGATCGGCGGCGTGTTCTGTCTCAATGTGATGACCGGCGAATACACGGTCGTGAAGGCGCGTGCGGTGATCATGGCGACCGGCTATTCCGATCGGCTGCACAAGCGCTCGACCGGAACGCGCGAAATGTCGGCCGACGGCATCGCGCTGGCCTGGCGCGCTGGCGCAGCGCTGGTGAACATGGAAATGCAGTGGTGGCACACCAATGACATGGCCGATCCGCCGTCCTGGCAGCGCATGCAGATTTATCCAAATCCGATGCTCGGCTCGCAAAAGTCCGCGCGCATGGTCAATTCAGCGGGCGAGGAGTTTTTCAATCAGCAGCAGGACGATCCGCTCGCCTTCGGCCCTTACACGGTGCAACTCAAAGCTCTGGCCAAGCAAGTCCATGCCGGCAAGGCTCGCTATGACGGGGGCTATTTTGCCGGCTTTGATCATTGCGACCCTGCCGAGGTCGAGACCTATACGACCTACGCCAAGATCTTTCATCAGCTCGGCCTTCGTTTTCCGCAAGACATGGTCGAGACGGCGGTTACCTCGCACTACCGGCAAGGTGGCATCGATGTCGATGTTGCAACCATGCGGTCATCCGTTACCGGTCTTTACGTCGCGGGCGGCGCTAGTGGGCACAGCAATGGATTGATCGCACTGGCGACCTACGACGGCAAAGTGGTGGCGGAAGGCGTCGCCGGTGATTTTTCCGGATTGAGCGCTACTGATCCGATGGAAGCTGAGATTGCGCGCGAAACGCGCCGGCTCGATCAGCTACGTAGCTCAACGGGGAGCGGGCCGCGACCACTCACGGTCAAAGAGAAGGTGCGCGAGATTATGTGGGATAAAGTGGGGGTAGAGAAGAGCGCTGCCACGCTGCAGTCGGCGTTGGAAGACTTCGAACGGTTGCGGGTCGATCTATTGCCGGGAATGCGGCTGTCCAATCAGGGAAAGGCCGCCAATTACGAATGGCTCGATGCCATCGATGTCGTCAACATGATCGAGGCTTGCGAGTTGATCGTTCATTCGTCGCTTGAGCGGAAGGAAAGCAGAGGGCCGTTCTTCCGCATGGACTTCCCGCTGACGGACAATGGCCAATGGCTGGCCGCCAATGTGCTGAAGAAATCCGGCAATGGATTGCGTTTCGAGAAACGCGCTTACGAAACGCCGTTCTTCCAGCCTGGTTTCGTCACCAAGGACAATCTCGAGGTTGCATGGTAGTCGCGGTCGAAACCGATGCAGTCGGCGCGCGCCGGTTTGGCCAGGTTGAGCAGCACGATTCGTTGGCGGCGCGCAATAAACGGTTCGCGCCGGGCGACTTGATCGCGGTGCGCATTCGGCGGTCCGGCGGAGCCTATCATGCCGCCGGTTATCAGACTTTTAAGGTCCCCTACCGGAAGTGGATGCGCGTGCTCGACGCGTTGACCTGGATCAGCGAGAACGAAGCGCCGGACCTTGCTTATCGCTGGTTCTGTGGATCGAAGATGTGCGGTACATGCGCCGTCCGCATGAACGGGCGCGAAGTGCTGGCTTGCTGGGAAGCAGTTGAGCCGGTGATGACGATCGAGCCGCTGCGCAATCTTGCTGTCGTGCGTGACCTCGTAGTCGATCGCTCAAAGTATGAAGCAAAGGTCGCGAGCCTCGAGCCTTGGCTCGAACGGCCGCAGCCCTATACCAAATTCCCCGAACCGCTGACTCACAAGCAGATGAAAAATGCGTCGAAGGCGATCGATTGCATCGGGTGCATGTGTTGTTATTCGGCGTGCCCGGTGACCGGTTTGGGCGGACTTACGGATTTCGTTGGTCCGGCGCCGCTTGTTCAACTCGGCCAGACCGCGCTCGACCCTCGCAATGATCCGGCGAAAGTAGCGCGCTCGCTGGCGCTGACCGACATTTTCAGCTGTGTGTCGTGCTACAAATGCGAAGAAGTATGTCCCGCGCACATTCCAATCGTCAGCCAGATCATCGAGCCGCTCAAAGCCAAGGCAGTCCGGCTCGTTCCCGGGATGGCAAAGCATTCGCTGGCCTTGCGAGACATTGTTGCCACGCGCGGGCGCGTCGATCCCGGTGCGCTGGTACTGCGCGTGCAGGGCCTGCGCGCATTGATCAATATCGTTCGCGTGTTCAGGATGCTGGCGCGCGGCAAACTCAACCCATATCGAACGGTTTTCAAGATCAGGACGGCTGCCGCCGACGCGGCGCGACGCATTCTCGGCGGGAGAATAAGCTCACCATGAAATTCGCTTATTATCCCGGCTGTTCTGCTCGCAGCACCTGCGCCGAGCTAAACGTCGCGACGCATCGTGTGGCCGCGCGGCTCGGGTTGGAACTTCTGCAACTGGAATCGGCGACTTGCACCGGCGCGCGCGAATTGCGCGCGATTGACCCGATCGGTTTTTACACGCTCAACGTCCGTATCCTGGCGCTGGCCGAATCTCACGGTCTGCCGCTGATGACGATTTGCAACACCTGCACCCTCAACGTACTCGACGCGCACGCAGCCTTTGTCAGCGATAGCGACCTCGCGGCAGCGGTCAACGCCAAGCTGGCGGAAGAGGGTTTGCACTACAGCGGTCGTACCCGCATCAGCCACTTCCTTTGGGTTCTCTATGAGAATATCGGCGAAGAGCGGCTACGCGAGATGGTGGTGCGTCCGCTGACGGGGCTGACGGTCGGCGCGTTTTACGGCTGCCATATTACGCGGCCTCCCGGTCGATACGGCTTCGTCGATTCCCGCAACAACACCGCTTTGGAAAAGCTCGCCGAGATTCTTGGCTGTCAACCGATTGACTATGCCGGTCGTAACGATTGTTGCGGGTTTCATACCGCGGCAGCTGACGAGCGCGTAGCCATCAAGCTGACCGGGCAGCACATCCTCGCCGCTAAGACTGGTGGTGCACAAGCAATGGTTACGCCTTGCCCGCTTTGTCATACGGTTCTCGATGGATTTCAACGCGAAATCGAAAAAGATATGAATCAAAAGCTCGACATGCCGATTTTGCATCTGCCGCAGTTGGTCGGCTTGGCGCTCGGATTTTCACCGAATGAACTCAACATCGATCGGCACATGGTCTCGAGCGAAGGGCTCAAGCTCTATTCGCAGGAGCATGTTTCGTGATCGAATTATTTGCAGTAAGAGATGAAAAGTTACACGGTGTGGCCTGCATGGATGTGCGGTATCGTTGCCGGGGGGCACGCTCTTGCATCTATGTTACGATTGCCAGACACTGCCGAAGAGTTTCAAGTCGTTGCGTAACGGATTAAACGCGTCATGTTGGACACGCTACTCCTACTTGCGTTGAACGGCCTGATTTGGGGCCTCATCATCGCGT
>JBDTMS010000256.1:0-6265 GCA_039934195.1 Betaproteobacteria bacterium | reverse complement strand
GCGGGCTACGCCGGCACATTTTTCTGGATCGATCCGAAAGAACAGCTCGTCGCGGTACTGATGACGCAGGCGCCGGGACCATCACGTCCGTATTACCGGAGAGAACTGAAACAACTGGTGTATCAGGCGATCGTCGACTGAACGCACGCTTTCGTTAGACCGCGCGCTGTAACCAACGCCGCACGCGTCATCGCGTACCTGCCAATGATCTTCTAACGCTGATGGCGCGGGGTAATGCGCGGCTGCGCGCAACGCGTTGCGCCTCGAGTTGTTCGCGATGGTCGACGCTCAGCTTGCAGAGCGTAGCATCTACGCACCCGCCGCCATCGTTGGCATCGCGTTGTATCTGCTTCTGCAGTGCCAGACGTAGCAGGACCATGGGCATTCGGCATTGGCATGGCGTTCATCGTGGCGCTGCGTGTCCGCCACCTTCTCGGGGTTGCCGCTGCCGGTATTTTCCATGCCGTAGCGCCGGACGCTAAAGCGTCGCGAACATCGCAACCACCGCTACCCCCATCACCACGGTGGCTGCCCAGCCGATCCGCGTGAGTCTTTTTTTCAAGGTGAACTGGCCCATCACGTTCTCGCGGCCGCCGAGAATCATCATCACCACCATGATCGGTACGGCGATCACGCCATTGATCACGGCGCTCCAGAACAGCGCTTTGATCGGATGGATCGGTGTGAAATTGAGCGCGACACCGCCGAGCGTGGCAAACGCGATGATGCTGTAGAACTTCTTGCCTTCGTCCGGATGCAGATTGAGCCCGGTACGCCAGTGGAATGCTTCGGCAACGGCATACGCAGCCGACCCGGCGAGCACGGGCACAGCCAGCATCCCAGTCGCGATGATGCCGATGCTGAACAACCAGAACGCAAACGGACCCGCCAGTGGACGCAGCGCTTCGGCGGCCTGCGCTGAAGTTTCGATGTTGGTCACGCCGGCAGAATGCAGGGTCGCTGCAGTGCTGAGAATGATGAAGAATGCGATCGCATTCGAGAAGCCCATGCCGACGTAGGTATCCCAGCGAATACGGCGCAGATGGCGGCGCGCCTCCGCTATACCGTGCGGCAATACTGCACCGCCGGCCGAGCGCAGATCTTCTTGCTCCTGCGCAGCTTGCCAAAAAAATAAATACGGGCTGATCGTCGTACCGAACACCGCGACGATCAACGTGACTGTCGCGTTATTCCAGGTCAGGTGCGGAAATACGAGCCGCTCCAACACCTGTGCCCACGGTACGTTGATGGTAAACACTACGGCGACGTAGGACAGCAGCGAAAGCGTGAGCCACTTCAAGTATGTGACATACGTCTGATACGGCAACACGACCTGCAGAATCAGACACAGCACGCCGAACGCCACGGAATAGATGTGTGCAGAACCACCCAGCAGAAGGCGCGAGGCCTCACCGATCGCGGCGATGTCCGCGGCGATGTTGATCGTGTTGGCGATCAGCAGAAGCCCGACGATGCTGTACAACACCCAACCGGGAAAATGCTCTTTGATGTTGGCGGCAAGCCCGCGGCCGGTAATGCAGCCCAGTCGCGCGCTTACCATCTGGATGCTGACCATCAACGGATAAGTCAGAACGACGGTCCACAGCATATTGAAGCCGAGTTGCGCGCCGGCTTGCGAGTAAGTTGCGATCCCGCTCGGATCGTCGTCCGCAGCGCCGGTGATCAGACCCGGCCCAAGCTGCTTGACCGGCAGACGCTTCTCGATTCCGCGAAGCCATTTATTCATCGCATTCATCCATTCTTCTTGCGTTGACATGTGCCGCCAGTGATCCCCACTGACGATCGATCGCGATAATACCCAACACTGCATGCACCGCTCAATTTTTCCGCGCCAACGCGATCTTTCACGTCGTTGCGATAGCGCGGGATGTGTCGGCTGTCGTGAATCTTTCTAACAGCTGAGCAGTCGATTCGCTTGCGGCGCTCGGCGTATGATCAGGCGGCGGGAAGTACGTCGTTCAGCGCCCATCCACCACCGGAGACCCTGTATGCGCATTTTGTGTTTGCTGCTTTTGACACTGCTGTCGGCGAGCGTCAGGGCAGACGATCCCGACGCCTCTCCTTCTGCGGACGAGCAGTTGCCCGCCATCAAAGAGGCTTCGCGCATCGGCGTCGCACTCGGCGCGGCGCAGCGCTGCGGCTTGTCGGCGCAGGACGCAGATACGATGATGAAGCTCGGATTCGCGCGCGTGCAAATGGTCGCGAAAGACCAGGACGTCTACGCGAAGGCAGCCGCGGTGCTACTGCAGTCTCAGCAGTACGGGTCCAGCGAGATGAAGCCTCCGCCCGGGGGCTGCGCCGTGATCCTGCCCGTGGCATCAGGGATATTCGGTAATCTGACTTATATCGTTGCGCGCGCCGATCCCGATGTACCGGATCTTCATCGCAGCTCACCGCTGGAGAATTTCGCGGCCTGGTCAGGGCAGCTTGCAGTCATGGCTTCGCACTGCGAGGCGCAGGACGACGTGGTCAACAAAGCGGTCGGTTTCGCGCGGCAGTATCTGTCCAAGCAGACGAAAGACGCGCGCATTCAAACTCGCGCGGACACCGAGCTTTCCGAAGCGATGCTGCAGACCGAGCTCACCGACAAAGCCAACAAGGAGCAGTGCCCGAGCGTGTTGATTACCTTTGGGACGTTCTTCGGAAATCTGGACGCGCGGCTGCAGGAATGAGCTAGCTATACGGCGCTCGCCCGAGCGCCGCTGGGACGTAGGTTTTTGCGTGGGGCGCTAAAGAGTGCTCGGCGACGGAGCAGGCAGCAGCCCGCCCTTGCGCTGGAGCAGTTGTGCAAATGGACCTGACGGGATCGGCCGGCTGCACAGAAAACCTTGAAATTCCGGGCAGCGGCGAAGTTGCAGAAATTCCAGCTGCTCGTTCGTCTCGACGCCTTCTGCGACGACCTTTAGCTCCAATTCTCTGGCCAGCGCGATGATCGCCGCGACGATCGCCATGCTGTTCTTCTTGGCCGGGATGCCGGAGATGAACGAGCGATCGATCTTGATTTCGTCGAGCGGCAGCTGGCGCAGATAATTCAGCGATGAGTAGCCGGTGCCGAAGTCATCGACCGATAGCTTGACGCCCATCGACTTCAGATTTTCGAGTATCGCAACGCATCGCTCCATGTCTTGCATCAGCAGCGTTTCGGTCAGCTCCAGCACCAGATATTGCGCGGCGAAGCCGGTCGCTTCGAGCGCCTTGCGCACACCGTGCAGGACTCTGTCGTTCTTGAACTGCGCGCTGGAAACGTTGACCGACATGTACAGCTCTGGCAGGCCTTGCTGACGCCATTCCTGCGCCTGCTTGCTCGCTGCGAGTAGCACCCAATCTCCGATGTCGACGATCAGGCCGGTTTCTTCCGCCAACGGAATGAACTTATCCGGCGGCACCATGCCGTGCTCCGGATGACGCCAGCGAATCAGCGCTTCTGCGCCGGTAATCCGCATCGTTGATATATCGATTTTCGGTTGGTAGTAGAGCACGAGCTCGTCACGCTCCAGCGCGCGGCGCAGCTGATTTTCCATGGTCGACCGCTGCACCGCCCGCTCGTTCATCTCGCGCGAGAAAAACTTGTACCCGACGGTGCGCTCTCGCTTCGCTTCCTTCAGCGCGGCCTCGGCGTGCATATGCAACGCCTGCGCTTCGCCGCCGTCTTCCGGCGATACGGCCACCCCGATCGCGAGGGTAACCAACAATTCGTTGCCGGCGACATGAAAGGGCGCGCCGAATGCAGCGATGATTTCTCGCGCGATGACATCAACGGTCTCGGCACCCGGTAGACCAGGGACCAGTATGGCAAACTCATCCGCACCGACCCGAGAAACAGTAGTCCTCGTCTCCTCATGCCGCGAGTGACGCCAGGTGGACTCGGAGGTGTACAACGTTTTCTCCAGGCGTTGCGCCACTGCGCAAAGGAGCAGGTCGCCCGAGCGGTGTCCGAGACTTTCATTGATTTGTTTGAACTGGTGCAGGTCGAGCTGGAACAACGCGCACGGCCGGCCGTGCTGCCGTACGCCGTCCAGCGCATGCTGAACGATCCCGATGAATCGGCTGCGATTCGGGAGCCCGGTTACCGAATCCGTGTGCGCAAGGCGATCCTGATACGCCTTGAACGCGAGCGCATTGCGCACGCGCAAGCGCAACTCGCTTGAATCCACCGGCTTGGTTAGAAATTCCGTCGCACCGAGCTCGAGCGCTTTGAGCCGTGCTTGCGGATCGCTCTCCGCTGTCAACACGATGATCGGCATATAGCGCAGCTCGTCGTGCGCGCGTGCCTGCGCCAGAATGTCGAACCCGCTCACTTGCGGCATCTTCAGATCGAGCAGCAGGATCTCAGGACGGCGCTCGAGCAGGATGCGGATTGCATCGGCCGAACGCGTGGTCGCGACGAAGCTCGTGTAGCCAGCTTCTTCGAGGTAGGTCTGCACGACTTCCAGCATCAGTGGATCGTCATCGACCATCATCACCGTTGCGCTCGCCAGGGTACCGAATGGGTTCTCGCGTTCGTCCCGATTTTGCGCCGCAATCGGCGCCGTAGGCTGAACGCTCTGGACGATGCTCGTTTGCACAGCATCGTACGCAGCGTCGGGCGATGTTCTCGTTGGCTTATCGGTCAAGTGCGTCTGCATCTCACGAATTAACTCGTTGCACCAACGAAACCGTCTCGTCGGGCGCGACCATGCGATCTACGATTCGGCGTAATTGCGCTACAGCGTCGGCCGCGTGCTCGCTATTTACCTTCGCCAATTCTTCCAGTGCCTTTGCTGGCGCAGTGAACGCGTCGTATCCGGTAGTACCGCCCGAGCCCTTTAGCCAGTGCGCCAATGCGGCAAGCGTCTCGAAGTCACGTAACGACCAGGCCTGTTCGATCGCCTGCATGCGTTCGGGCATCTGCAGCGCAAATTTGCGAGCAACGCGAGCGAGGCGGGGATGGTCCGCAAGTCTGGAGACGACCGGCGCCGCGTCCACCGGGCTGTTCCCATCAGAGGTTATCGGCCTTCTCTGCTGATGCTTGAGATCGGCTACCGCGCTGCGCCGACCGCCGAGGATTTTTCCCAGAGTGTCGAGCAAAGCATCGATATCGACCGGCTTGGTCAGATATCCGCTGCATCCGGCCGCGAGCACTTCTTCCTCGAAGCCTTTCATTGCATTCGCGGTGAGTGCGATGATCGGCAGCTGCATGCCGCGCTGGCGCAAAATCCGGGTCGCAGTGAAGCCGTCCATGATCGGCATTTGCATATCCATGAGAATTGCGTCGAACGGTTCGCTACCAGCTTTCTCTACGGCGATGCGGCCGTTGTCCGCTTCACTCACCTGCAGTCCGACCTCTTCAAGCACCAGTCGCACCAACTCACGGTTGGCCTCGCCATCGTCCACCAGTAATACGCGAGCCTTCGGAAAGCGCCACGACGACGAAGCGCCGGCACGGGTTTCACTACGCGCCGCAACCGCTTCTTGCGGACTCAGCATGGGGATGCCTTGCAGTGGACCGGGGTCCAATGTGACGGTAAACACACTGCCTTTTCCCATTTGGCTGCGCGCGAGGATATCGCCGCCCAGACCGCGCGCGAAACGGCGACTGATGGTCAAGCCGAGTCCGGTGCCGCCGTAGCGGCGCATGGTGCTGCCTTCTGCCTGCACGAACGGTTCGAACACCGCGTTCAATCGCCCTTCGGGTATCCCGATGCCCGAGTCGATCACCTCGATGGACAGCAGCGCCGACGATTGCGTCTGCACGCGCAGTCCCAATACCACACGCACGCCGCCCGCGTCGGTGAATTTGATCGCATTGCCCACCAGATTGGTGACGATCTGACGCAGCCGCGACGGATCGCTCGAGATCTTCGCCGGTACTGGACCCGCGCATTCGAAACGCAGATAGATGCCTTTTTCCTGCGCGCGGATGCCGAGAATCTCAACGACTTCGCTGATGATCAGGTGCGCCTCGCACGGTACCGCCTCGAGCTCGAGTTTGCCCGACTCGACCTTCGCGAGATCGAGAATATCGTTGATTAGATCGAGCAAATGCTTGCCGCTGGAATGGATGGTGTTCAGATGTTTACTCATCTCGGCGTCGCTCTTGTGATAGCCGCGTCTGAGCAAGTCGGTAAAACCGAGAACCGCATTCATCGGTGTGCGGATCTCGTGACTCATATTCGCGAGGAACTCGCTCTTCGCGCGATTCGCGGCTTCGGCGTCGTCCTTCGCGCCGCGCAGCTCGATTTCCGTTTCCTGTAATTGCGTGACG
>JBDTMS010000255.1:0-6269 GCA_039934195.1 Betaproteobacteria bacterium | reverse complement strand
GGCGCGCTGGTCGTGCTGCTGGTCTGGGTGTACTACTCGTCGCAGATCTTTCTGCTCGGCGCGGAATTTACCAAAACCTATGCGAACAGCCACGGCTCGTTGAAGAACGCAGCGCCGGCGCCGAAACTTGCGCATGGCGCGGCGCTGATTCGTGGTTGACGGCGGCGGACGATTCGCGCCGATCCGCCGGCAGCGCGCGCCTCGCGCTTCGACACCGGCGGTACGATGAATTTCCGTTTGTTGATCGATCTTAGTAAGGCAGCCGTATCCGGTTGGAAGCAGGACTTCGCGCCGAGCATGGGGGCCGCGCTCGCCTACTACACCGTGTTTTCCATCGCGCCTTTGCTGATCATCGCCATCGCGATCGCGGCGCTGGCGTTCGGTCAGCAGGCAGCGCAGCACGAAATTCTCGCCCAGGCGCGCGACTTGATGGGCGCAGAAGGCGCCGCCGTACTGGAATCGATGCTGAACAACGCACAGAAGCCCGGAGAAGGCATTCTCGCCGCGACGCTCAGTGTGATCACCTTGATTGTCGGCTCGATCGGCGTATTCAATGAGCTGGAAACCGATCTCAACCGCATCTGGAAAGTCGACACTACCGGGCGCGCCGGCATCATGGGTTTCATACGCGACCGGGTATTGTCGTTCGGCATGGTCATCGCGATCGGATTTCTGCTGCTGATCTCGCTCGTCGTCAACGCGGCGCTGGCGGCCGGGGGCAGGTATTGGGCCGAGCTGTTTCCGGGCCTCGAGGCGATCCTGCAAGTCGCCAACTTCATGGTCTCGTTCGCTGTAATCACAGCGGCGTTCGCGATCGTCTACAAGTTTCTACCGCAGACGCGCATCGCGTGGAAGGACGTGTGGGCCGGTGCGGCGATCACCGCGCTGTTGTTTACGGTCGGCCGTTTTCTCATCGCGTTATACATTGGCAAGACCAGCACCTCGTCGAGTTACGGCGCCGCCGGGGCACTCGTGGTTCTGCTCGTCTGGGTGTACTACTCCGCACAGATTTTTCTGCTCGGTGCCGAGTTCACCAAAGTCTACGCAGATCGGCATGGGTCCCTCCGGGGCGCGGAGAAGAAAGGCCCGATCGACGCCGCGGCGTAATCACCCGCCGTGGCAGAATGGCGGCTTCGCATCTCGCCCGAAGCTTCGCGCCGCGCATGGATATCCGACTGGGATTTGTCGACAGCATCGGCAACACGCCGCTGCTGCGGCTAGGCTGGTTTTCGCAAATCACCGGTTGCGAAATTCTCGGCAAAGCGGAATTCCTCAATCCTGGCGGCTCGGTCAAAGACCGCGCTGCCCTCGCGATCATTCTGGATGCGGAACAGCGTGGCACGCTGCGGCCGGGCGGCGTAATTGTCGAAGGCACCGCCGGTAACACCGGCATCGGTCTCGCGCTAGTCGGCAACGCCCGTGGTTATCGCACGGCGATCGTCATCCCCGATACGCAGTCGCAAGAAAAAAAGGATCTGCTCAGGCTATGCGGTGCAACGATATACGAAGTGCCGGCGGTACCGTATCGGAATCCAAATAACTATGTGCACGTCGCCGAGCGTCTGGCGGACCAGTTGAATCGCAGCGAAGCGAACGGCGCCGTTTGGGCGCAGCAATTCGACAACGTCGCAAACCGCGAAGGTCACCGCGCAACCACCGGGCCGGAAATCTGGCGTCAGTCCGACGGCAAAATCGACGGTTTCATCTGCGCAGCGGGCACCGGTGGCACCTTGGCCGGTGTGGCGTTGGCATTGCGCGAACGGCGGCCCGACGTGAAGATCGGCTTGGTGGATCCCCCGGGTGCCGGACTGTACAGCTATTACAAAACCGGCGAATTAAAAGCCGAAGGCTCGTCGATTACCGAGGGCATCGGCCAAAATCGTATTACCGCGAATCTCGATGGTCTGCGGGTCGATATCGCGTATCGCATCCCCGATGCGGAAACCGTGCAGACGGTGTTCGACCTGGTCGAGCATGAAGGGCTTGTGCTCGGCAGCTCGAGCGGTATCAACGTCGCCGGCGCAGTGCGGCTCGCGCGCGAGCTCGGTCCGGGACACACGATCGTCACGCTGCTATGCGATTCGGGTGCGCGTTACGCGTCGCGTCTGTTCAATCTCGAATTCTTGCGCAGTAAGGATCTGCCGGTTCCGCGCTGGCTGATGGCGCCGATGGCACTACTTCCACCGGGAATTCTGCAAGCCTGATCGCAATCCGCACCGCTTTGCGAAGTGTTACAACGCGGGTTCAATGCAGTTTGACGTGCGGCTCGGTGCGCCGCGTGATGATTCGCACCAGCGTGTCGAGGAATACCTTGATGAAGCCATGCAGCGCGTACTCGTGCATTTTGTAGAGCGACAGGTACATGATCTTGGCGAAATAGCCTTCGATCATGATGCTGCCGCGTGTCAGCCCGCCCATCAGACTGCCGACCGTGGAAAATTTCCCAAGCGAGACGAGCGAACCGAAATCGCGGTAGACGAATGGCTGCAATGCTTTTCCCGCCAGCAGCCGCGCGAGCGACTTGCACAGATGCGATGCCTGCTGATGCGCGGACTGCGCACGCGGTGGCACCCAGCCCATCTTCTCCGGCCACGGGCAGCTCGCGCAATCGCCGAATGCGAAGACGTTCTCATCGCGCGTGGTACGCAGCGTCTGCGCAACAACGAGCTGATTGAGCCGATTCGTTTCCAAACCGTCGAGCGTCTTTAGAAAATCCGGCGCCTTGATACCGGCGGCCCAGACCACGAGCTCGGCCGGTATGCTGCGGCCCGTCGCGGTTTTCACGCCGAGCGCAGAGACTTCCATCACGCGCTCATCGGTCAGCACTTCGACACCGAGCTTGCGGAGCAAGCCGGCCACCGCGGTGGACAATCGCTCGGATAGCGCCGGTAGAACTTTCGGCGCAGCTTCGACCACGGTGATGTGGATGTCGCGCGCCGGATCGATACGGTCGAGACCGAAGGCGATAAATTCGCGAATCGTGTTGTGCAATTCCGCCGCCAGCTCGACGCCGGTTGCGCCCGCGCCGATGATGGCGATGTGCAACTGGCCCGGCAGCAACGGCGTCTGCTGCGCATTGGCGCGGATGCACGCGTTGAGCAAGCGCGAGTGAAACAGTGCGGCCTGCTCCGCCGTATCCAGCGAAATCGCATATTCGGCGGCGCCCGGGGTGCCGAAGTCATTGGTCGTGCTGCCGGTGCATATCACCAACGTGTCGTACTGCACCGCGCGCCGCGGGATCACCTCGCGACCGGCTTCATCCAAGGTCGGCGCAAGCTTGATCTCCTTGGCGTTGCGATCGAGCCCTTCCATGCGGCCGAGGCTGAACACGAAGTTGTGCCAGCGCGCCTGATACATGTAGTCGAGCTCATGATCGTTCAGGTCCATGCTGCCCGCCGCAACTTGGTGCAGCAGCGGTTTCCACAGGTGCGTGCGGCTCTGATCGACCAGCGTTATGCGTGCCTTTTTCGATTTGCCCAGGCTGCGGCCCAGACGCGTCGCCAGCTCGAGTCCGCCGGCACCGCCGCCGACAATGACAATGCGATGGAGCGCGCCGGTTGTACTAGCCATGCTGCCGGTTGTGCTCATGATGCTGTTTGACTCCGCTTGCGGATAGAAACGCGCACAGGATAGTGCAATCCGGCGGTTTTGACTGATCGTCGTCGCATCTCGCCAACATTGCTATATATGACGACGATCGCGCCGATATGCCTGTTACGCCGGTAGAATTAATCACATATAAAACTGAGGTTGAAAAATCACTGTGCTGGACCGAATCGGTAAGTATCAAGTCAAGCGCGAGATCGGCAGAGGCACGTCGAGCGTGGTTTATCTCGCGTACGACGAATTCGCCGACAACGAGCTCGCGCTCAAGGTGTACAACTCGCCGACCGGCGTGCGCGATCCGCGCGTGTTCAAGGGCCAGTTCGTCAGCGAGGCAGCGCTGGCCGGGCGCTTGAATCATCCCCACATCGTTGCGATCCATGACGCCGTTGTCGACGATCAGTTCACCTACGTCGCGATGGAATACGTGCATGGCGGCAACCTGTCGCGCTATACGACCGCCGATCGGCTGCTGCCCATCGCCGATGTGATCGAAATCGCGTTCAAGTGCTGCGGGGCGCTCGACTACGCGTTTCGCGAAGGCGTCGTTCATCGCGACATCAAGCCCGCGAACATTTTAGTTGCGCGCGGCACCGACATCAAAGTCGGGGATTTCGGCGCCGCCTTCGTGCGCCATTTGGAAACCACGCAGCGCGTTCGCGTCGGCTCGCCCTCGTACATCGCACCTGAGCAGATCCGCGACGATCCGCTCACGCATCAGAGCGACATGTTCTCGCTCGGGGTGTGCATCTACGAAATGCTGATCGGCGTGCGGCCGTTCTCCGGCGGCTCTACCGCCGACGTGCTCGAAAAAGTCATGCTGCGCGATCCTGTTCCGCCGATCAATCTTCGCAGCGGGCTGCCCGAAGAGCTGAACGACCTGGTGTTGCGCATGTTGCAAAAATTCCCGGAAGACCGCTATCCCGATTGGGCCGAGCTCGCGCTCGATCTGGCGCGCTTGGGGCGTCTCAGCGTCTACGATCAGGCGATACGCGACAGCGAAAAATTTCTCGCTTTGCGGCCATCGGAACTTTTCCTTCATCTCACCGATGCAGAGGTATGGGAGATCGCCCGCACCGGTTACTGGCGACGAGTCCCGTCGCAGACGCCGCTGATACGCGAAGGCGATATCGGCGACAGTCTGTTCATTTTGGCGGGGGGCGAGGCGAAAGTCACCGCGCGCGGCCGGCTGTCGAATGTGCTGCGCGCGGGCGATTGTTTCGGCGAGATGGGATACGTGCAGGGGACAGCGTCGCAACGGCAGGCCACCGTGGAAAGCACAACCGACGCGATGATCACCGAGCTGTCGCGCGAGGCGCTCGAGCAATTGAGCGTGGGCTGTCAGCTCAAGCTGAACCGAGCGTTGCTGCACGCATTGGCCGATCGCCTATCGCTGGCGAATATGCGCGTCTCGCCGAGCGTGGTAAGTCCGGGGCAATCTTCGCTGCTGTGAATTGCTGCGAACGCTTCGCAAAGTTAGGATGACGCGGCGGGTGGTTCGGGTGGCAACAGAGGCGGCTTGCGTCGCGTGCGCCGTACGTACTTTATTACTAACATGACATATCCCGATACCGCGTAGATCACGAATAGTAGGAACAGCAATTCAGGCAGATTGTCGACGACCTGGAAGATCGCCACGACCATGAGGACGATCAATACCACGGCGCTGAATGGCACGGCCTTTCTGAGATTGATGTCTTTGCCGCTGTAGAACGGCACGTTGCTCACCATTGTCAGGCCACCGAACATCGCCAAAACCCAAGCGCCCCAGCGGATCGCCTCGGGATCGATATCGAACGCTTGCATCGTCCACACGAAGCCCGCTATCAGGCCCGCGGCCGCCGGACTCGGCAATCCTTGAAAGTACCGCTTGTCGACCACGTCGATGTTGGTGTTGAAGCGCGCCAACCGCAGCGCGGCGCACGCGCAGTAGACAAACGCGGCCACCCAGCCCAGCTTGCCCATGCCTTTGAGCGCCCACTCGTAGATCACCAGGCTGGGCGCCGCGCCGAACGAAACCATGTCTGACAAGGAATCGAACTCGGCGCCGAACGGACTTTGCGTGTGCGTGAGGCGAGCAACACGCCCATCCATCCCGTCGAGCACCATGGCGACAAAAATCGCCACTGCTGCTAATCCGAAGCGATTATTCATGGCTTGCACGATCGCGTAGAAGCCGGCGAACAATGCCATGGTCGTAATCGCGTTGGGCAACCAATAGATACCGTGACGCCGAATGCGTCCGCGAGCGAGCCATTTGGCTTTCATTGGAGGTTCATCTGGATAATTCATCGAGTCATTCTAACCCTCAGGCTACCGAACGAGTCTACGCATGCGGCGTAACGGTGATGGCGCGAGCCGCATATCCCCTGCGGCGCACCGCCATTCGGGAGGGCGTTACGCAGACAGCGCGGACGCCGGCAGCTCAGCCATGATCGTCTCGGCCGCGGTTACCTTGTCGCCGACACTAACGCGAGGGGTGCTGCCGACCGGCAGGTACAGATCGACGCGGGAGCCGAAGCGGATGAAGCCGTAGCGTTGTCCCGGTTCAAGTCGATCGCCTGCATCGACGTAGCACAGCACGCGACGCGCGACGAGCCCGGCGACTTGGACGCAAGCGATGTCGATGCCGGTGTCCGTCTGAATCCACAACGCCATGCGTTCGT
>JBDTMS010000254.1:0-6275 GCA_039934195.1 Betaproteobacteria bacterium | reverse complement strand
CGAACGGATCGTCTACGATCGGCATGAAGAAATCGGTGGTCGCGACAATCGCCTGATGTTCGTTAATCTGATACACGGCGGCATCGTCGGCGGTCTCGATCCCGACCAGCAGCTGCGGCGGCACCGGCGCGCGGACGCCTGCTTTGGCGACGATCTGCTGCAGTATGCCCGGCGCGATCTTGCACCCACAGCCGCCGCCATGACTGAATTGCGTCAAGCGCAATGGGGAACCATCCGGTGCGTTCATGAGCTTCCTTATGTTTTACTACGGGCACCGCCGTTTTACGCAACGTCGCTGCGCGAGCTTCACGTCACCAGATACGGTGAATGCTCTCGTCGCTGCGCAATTGTGCCGCGCGAGCGAGCAACGAGTGCCGGTCGAGCCGGTCGAGCGAGACAGCGGCCGCGCGGTCAAGCGTGACGTAGTGCTTGGCCAGCGAGCGCGCGTACGAGGGATCATAGTGCGCTTCCATCAGCCTTTGAAACATCTCGGGCATGCGTCGCTCTTGCGCAAGCTCGTGCCACACCGAAAACTCCACACCGCCTACCAAAGGCCTAAGCTGGCGCAGCCGTTCCAGCATCGCATCGGGATCGCGCTCGAAATGCCCGTAGTCATCGCGCCAAAGCTGGACACGTTCTTCCATCGGAGCGCTGACGTCGAACAGGCGAGCGCACCGCATGGCTTTTAGCAACCCGCCAGGCAACTCGACTGCGCCGATCTTGTTGCTCTCCGCTTCGATCCAGACCGGCCGCGATGAATCGAATCCACGAAGCTTCTCGGCGAGCAGCGAATCGAACCACTTCTGTGTCGGCTGCGCAACGCCGGGAATATCGCCCAGCAAAGAACCGCGATGACGCGCGAGCGCTTCGAGATCGAGCACCTGGGCGCCCGCTTCGGACAAAGCGGCGAGCAAGCGCGTCTTTCCGCAGCCGGTTGGGCCGCACAGCGTGTGATAGCGAAACTTGGCGGGCAGCTCCGATAATTCGTTTCGCACCGATGACCGGTAAGCTTTCCAGCCGCCCGGCAGACGATCCACGCGATATCCGATAGTCGACAAGGCGTCGAACCACAACTTGCTGCGCTTGCCCCCGCGAAAACAGTAAACCAACATGCGGGCATCTTTCGGATAGCGCGACACCAGCGTGTCGATTGCCTGCGAGATATTTCTCATCGCATATGAAACGCCGATCAGATACGCGCGATGTGCATCTGCGCGATGCAACGTTCCCACTTCTGCATACTCGTCGTCGTCGACTACCGGCAGATTGACAGCGCCCGGAACGTGGTCGTCCACGTACTCCCGGTGACTGCGCGCATCGATCACGAGCGCGTACACGCCGCCGAACGCAAGCTCGAGGAGCGATGTAAACGATTTCTGCTCAGCTGCAGATGGAGGCAGGTCCACGACGTCCCGGAATTCGCAGGTGCAAGCGCGCATCGCAGCTTACTCGCAGATGCGAAGGTCTGTGCGACAGGGGCGTTTAATTCATTGCAAGCAGCGGGATCAAAGACGCGGGCTAGTCAAACGAAGGCAGGCCAGCGCCAAGAAGACCACGCTCGTCGGCCGCAAACCGTTGCCTAACTTGCATATCCAAAACCCAGGTCCGGACGAGCTCTGTCGCCATATCCTTCGCACTGCGAGCGCTGAATTCAGCGTCCGGGATGGTCGCTTCCCGCCACGCGCCGTTCCAGTAGACCAGAAAGTGGCGCTCACCTTCGCAGTGTTCATAGTCGAGGCTTTCAGTACAAAGTTCGTAGCCCAATCGCTCGAGCAGGTCGCACGCTTTCGACCAGTTCCACAACGATGACCAGATTCCCATGTGTCGCTCCCTTGAGGTGCCGACGATGGCAACAAAGCAGGTGTCCGAACGCCGGCTCGTTTCGCTTATAAGTCACTCAAGGGTAGTTGCGTCAAATGACAGGAATGCGAGCGTGACGCGGTTGCGTAGGTACCGTTTCACGCAGCCTTGAGACCGGCCTATCATGACCGTACCAAGCCTGCGTTGGCTGCGAGGTATCCGGCTTCGGCGCCAGCTTCTGAACCATAAGTCGATCACCGGGGATTAACCGCTTCTGTGAACTCATCCGCCAAACCGTATGGATCCGCTCGCATCGCATCGTTCTGAAGCGCACCCGGCCGTCTCGGGCGACGAAGAAGCCGCCCTGCTCGCGCGCGTCGCGGCGGGCGACATTCAGGCGTTCGAGTTGCTCTATCGCGGCTATTACCGGCGCCTGACCCGGTTTCTCGAGCGCCTCACACGTCACCCGAACATCGTCGATGACGTACTCGACGAAACCATGATGGTAGTGTGGCGCAAGGCGGCGACGTTCAATGGCACCTCGCGCGCCTCGACTTGGATCTTTGCGATCGCCTACAACAAGGCGATGAAAGCGCTGCGGCGTCGCGGCGATCCGATGCAGACCTTGCTGGAAGACGAAACCGAAGGCGTATCGGAAGGTCCTGAAACCGAGCTCATCAAGCTGCAGTCCAGCCTCGGCATGCGGCGGCTCATCGCCCGGCTGTCTCCCGAGCAACGCGCGGTCGTCGAGCTCACGTATTACTACGGCTACGCCTATAAAGAGATCGCCGAGATCGTCGGGTGTCCGGTCGATACGGTGAAGACCCGGATGTTTCATGCACGCCGCAAGTTGCGCGTGATGCTGATGGCGCTCGGACAGAAGTCGAGCTGACATGCGGTTATTCCCGTTCGACGATCCCGATCATCAACACGCCGCGGAGATGCTGCCGTGGTTTGTGAACGGTTCGCTGAGCCCCATCGAGCGCGTGATCGTCGAGCGTCACGTCGGCGAATGTCTCGGCTGTCGGCAGGAAATCGACAACCTGCGGGCACTGCAGGCCGCCATCGTGCGCGACGATTCGGATGCAGCAGCGACACAGGCCTTTCGCCGTCTGCGACCACGTATCGAGCGCGCGAGCTTCGGGATGAATGCCGCTCGCTGGCTCCGCACGCTGATCGATCAGTGGCTCGCGGCGCCGGTGTGGTTGCGCGGCGCCGTCGTTGCGCAGCTCGCCTTGATCGCAGTTCTCGCAGGTGCGTTGCTCGAGCGCGCGGAGACTCACTACTACCACACGCTATCGACGCCCGCCGCGTCGGTCACCGCGCGTGGCGACGTAATAGTGGTATTCACTGCAGGCAGCGCTGAGCAGGATATCCGCCAGGTGCTCGCGAGGTCGCACGCGCGCATCGTCGACGGGCCCACGCCCGACGGGGCGTACACGCTCGCGATTACCGGCGGCACCGAGCAAGCGGCGCTGGCGCAGCTGCGAGCGGAGCGCCCGGTGAAGTTCGCAGAACCAGCGCAAGCGGGACGCTAGAGACGATGCCCCGTCATCTCGTCTTTGCGGCCGCAATTTCTCTACTGACACTTGCCGGTTGCTCGAACGCGCCGCCGATGCCGCCGCAATCAGAGGCGCCCGCGACCGAGCGTCAGATTCTGGTGATGCTGAAGGAATCTTCCCTGCGCCATTTTCAACCTGGGCTGAGCTACGGCGCCGGCTATCGCAGCAACGCGTCGGCCTCGCCGCAGACGCGCATCGCAAGCGCGCTCGCGCACGAGTACCGCTTGACCTTGGTAAGCGATTGGTCGATGCCGGCGATCGGCGTACGCTGCTTTTTAGTCGAAGCGGAAAATGAGGCGAGCGCGGCAGAAGTCGTCGAACGGCTGGCCGCAGATGCACGCGTCGAATCCGTACAGAGAGTGCAGGCCTTTCACGTCGTCGGACATAACGACGTGTATTACGATCTGCAGAACAGCGCGAAGACGCTCAGGCTCGATGAGCTGCACAAGATGGCAACCGGCAAAAACATCAAGGTGGCGCAGATCGATACCGGGGTCGATCTACGCCATCCGGATCTCGAAGGACAGCTCGTCGAGCCGACCAACTTCGTCGACGGCTCGAGCTACGTGGCAGAGAAACACGGGACCGCGGTCGCCGGCATCATCGTCGCCAGGGCAGACAACGGCATCGGCATCGTCGGCGTTGCTCCCGGTGCGCACTTGATGCCGCTCAGGGCCTGCTGGGAACAGGCCGGACGCGATGGCGCGATCTGCACCAGCTTCACCTTGGCCAAAGCAATTCAATTCGCGCTGCTGCGACAGGCGCGCATTCTCAATTTGAGCTTGTCCGGTCCGCACGACCGCTTGCTCGAACGACTCATCGACAGCGCAGTGGAGCAAGGTGTAGCGGTGATCGGCGCGATCGATGCCGGCTCGCCGGAAAATTTTCCTGCGAGTCATCCGCGCGTGATCGCAGTCGCGTCCGCCACGATCGGCACTACGTCGACGCGTCGCGTCGTCACGGCACCGGGCGAGGGCGTGTTGACGACGGTGCCGAGCGCCAGCTGGGGATTCGTGTCGGGCTCGTCGTTTGCGACGGCGAATGTGACCGGCGTTACTGCCTTGCTGCTCGAGATGTCGCCGCACCTCAAACCGGCGCAGGTCAGTGCGTTGCTACTCGACCCCGCGTATCGCAGCGCTACCGTAGGCGAAGCAACTAATCTCAACGCGTGTGCAATGCTGGCGCAGTTCTCCGACAAGCGCGCCTGCACATGCTGCCTACCCGGCGCTGCGTCGCGCACACGCCGCCCGCTCAACAGTCCTGCGTCTTGATCGGTGCGCGCTCTGCATCGTTTTTGCGGAGCAGCGCTCGGGTTTATCGCCAACATCGCGCAGGCGCAGGTTACCGGTCAGGTCTCGCTGCTATCGGACTATCGCTTTCGTGGAGAATCGCTGAGCGACGAGCAACCCGCGCTGCAAGCCGGAATCAACTACGACCACTCGAGCGGCTTGTTCATCGGCGCGCTCGCGAGCAACGTTCGCGTGGGGCTGGGAACCACGGGACTGGGCGCGCAATTCTACGGCGGCTACGCGCACGCATTGGGCAAGCGCGCGAGCTGGGATGTCGGTCTGGTAACGTACGTTTATCCGAGCTCGCAGCGCGCCACCGAATATAACTACACCGAAGCCTTCGTCGGCGCTGCGACCGATGAGCTCAGCGCGCGGGTCTACTACGCCGACGACTACTTCGGCGCTGGGGCGCGCGCGGCGTACGTCGAAGGCAACCTGTCGCATCCATTGAACGAGCGCGTCGCGCTGATCGCACACATCGGCTACCTCAACATCGGCCGCGTCACCGCTTACCCGACATCAGCGCAGAGATCGGATCAGTTGGATTTCAAAGCGGGCGTCGGCATCGGGGTAGCGGGATTCAATCTCGAGCTTAGCGTGGTCGGTACCGACGCACCGCGCGATCGATGCGTCGTCGGCACCGTTCGCTGCGGAACCGCCGGACTGGTGTCGCTATCGCGCACTTTCTAGGACAATAGACCGGACCGGTGACGCACGCTTAATCCTCTGGAGCGCATGAGTATCTTTCTGCGGCAGGTGACGAAGTTGGAGACCAACCAGACCGCCAACAAGAAAGGCCGTTGGCAACTTCGTCCGGCAAGCAGACCCGCTGTGTGGTCCGTGTCCCATCTTCTAGATATGCTAAGTTTCATTTGCTAAGTTTGAATGGAAGACGGACGTCTTCCATTCGTCTCAAGTGAGGCCACTCGAAGCAGCAGCTTCGCAATTTAATGTGGGTATGGGACGCCTGAATGACCGTCCGACATACGTTCCTCCGCGACAAACGCATCTTCGCCGGTGCGGCCGCGCTGCTATTGCAGGCAATGTCGATTGCAAGCGCAACGACCTACCACGTTGCCGTGACCGGCAACGACAACGCGCAAGGTACGCAGTCGCGGCCGTGGCGTACTTTGCAGCGCGCCGCAAATAGCGCAAACCCCGGCGATGCGATCCTGGTTGCGACCGGCGTCTATCGCGAGAAGCTGGCGTTCGTGCGCGGCGGGTCTCCCGACAAAAAAATCATGTTTAAAAATTCGCCCGGACAGTTTCCGGTCATCGATGGTCAAGGCCTGGAAATAGGGAAGTGGGGTGCGCTGGTCAGCTTTAACAACGTGGGTCACGTTCGGCTGGAAGGCTTCGAGATTCGCAACTCCGGCGCCTATAACGTATCGGTCAGCGGAGAATCGCACCATCTCGAGATCGTCGCTCTGAAAGTGCATGACGGCGCCTACAGCGGCATCTGGATGGAAGGTCCCGAGCATCGGCCCGCGATGTCGGTGATCTACGGCAACCAGGTGTACAACCACAAAGGCGGTGGCATCACGCTGTGGACCTCAGGCGGAGGCTACTATCGCATCGACAGCAATGAAGTCTGGGGCAACGCGGGTACCGGCAATTACGACGG
>JBDTMS010000253.1:0-6280 GCA_039934195.1 Betaproteobacteria bacterium | reverse complement strand
TCCATTTGCTTTGCTCGAGCTTCTCGTGCACTTTGAGCATCGAATCGAAGCGGCCGAGTTGAATCACATTTTCCGCGACTGCCGGATTGATCGAGCGAGCGATGCGATTGACCATGCGTGCATTTTCTTCGTACATCACCAGGCCGATTTGCCGATGTTTCGCCGCGCCCACGGCGCGAAGAATTTCGAAGCTCCCGAGGTGCGCGCCAAGCAGCAAACAACCGTCGCCGCGTTCATTCAGAGCATCCAGATGATGTTCGCCGTAGATCGAAACTTCGAATTTATCGACGCGATCGTTCAGTAGATAGATGCGATCGAGACCAACCGTCGCAAACGCAAAGTAGTGGCGCAGCACATCGTAGAAGCGCGCCGGCCGTCCGAGCGCTTTACGCAGATACTTGCGCGACGCCGCCCGCGGCCTGATCGAGAACAGCAAGAAATACCATGCGGTGCCGAGCATGATGAATCGCGCAATCGGACGGCCGAAGTTGAGCGCGATCGCGATGAACACGTGCAGGATAAAAGCGCTGCCGCGCTCTCGTTGCGCAAGCCAGGTTGGACTCAAGACCGGTTCTCCGTGGCGGCGTTTATCAACGTGATCGTCATTCGGCGCTTTGCGTCGATTGCTGCGCTAGAACGGCCAGTGCGTCGCGCGGCAATTTGCCGGTCGCGTTGCGCGGCAGCGAATCCACGCGATATAGCGGCCGCGGCAGAAATACCGGATCGATGCGTTTGCGCAATTCGATCAGCACCTCCTGGCGCGACATCTGCGGCGCAACCACGAACGCGATCAATCGCGTTACGCCCTCCGCACGCTCTTCCGGCATGAAAAACACACCGTCGCGAACGCCTTCGATGCTGATTAACTGATGGTTGAGATAGGCGATCGAGGTCCGCTTGCCCGCCACGTTGACCAGATCCGCGTTGCGCCCCTGCAAGACGAAAGTTCCACTCGAGCTCACTTCCAGCAGATCCGTCGCACAGACCTCGGCCGGAACGTGTCCGCCGCTGAACCAAACGTTGCCATCGTCGGCTTTGCGCAGCCGTACCCCCGGCAATGGCCGCCATTCGAGTCCGTGTGCCGTGCGCCGCGTGGCGACCATGCCGGCTTCGGTGAATCCATATACCTCATGCAACGGCGCGTGGTAGCGCGCTTCGGCTTGGGTCGCCAATTCCGGCGAGAGCGGCGCGGTAGCACATAGAATTAGGCGCAACTTCGGCAGCACGGTCGCCTCCGCGAGAAGCGCACGCAGGTGTACCGGCGTCGTCACCAATACGCCGTTGCCGGCGGCCTGTTCCAGCGCATCGCGAATGTCTGCCGGGTAGAACGGGCGTCCGGCGTCGAGCACCAATCCGTTGTGCAGAGCCAGCAGCACAGTCGATTCCAAGCCGTACATGTGTTGCGCGGGCACTGTGCTGACCAGCGTCGCGGCGGAATTGCCGAGCAAACCCAGGCTCTGCGCCTCTGCGATTGCGCCGTGCGTGAGTCCGCGCCAAGTTTTCGGGTGCGGCGACGGCGCGCCGGTGGAACCCGACGTGAACGCGATCGCGGCCAATTGCGTATCGGGAAATGCCAGCCTGCTGACATCGATATCGCCGTCGATGAGCTCGCCCGCCGGCACCGCTGCGGCTGGATATGCCATTGTATCGAGCGCTTCGATCGGCCCAGTATCGCTCAGTGCGTACAAGCCGCTGTACAGCGGTGTGAGCGTGCGCAGCAGTTCCGGTGTATGCGCCGGGGGTAGCAGACTGATCTGCTCGCGCAGCATTGCCGCCGCTAAACCGACGGCAAAGCGATAGCGGTCTGCGCACACATTGAGCACATATCGCGCTGCCGGCAACGCTTGCGCGACAGCATGGACTTCGGACAAAAATCGCGACGCGTTGATGCGATCGCGCCCGCGGACTGCGACGATGTCCGACAGCAGGCGATGACCTAGGAATGGAGCCACTGCGCAGAACAGGAGCGGTGCGCGACGATAGCAACCGGCCTTCGACGCAAAGCAATCACAGCAGAGCGCATCGAAGCGGAACTTGCATCCTTGGCACTCCGATCAACCCTCGCTCGATGCCAGCGTGCGTACGAATTGGCGAAAGGCACGCGCCGTGTGAAGCAGCGAGACATGACGAAACGTCGGATAGCGCAGCACACGGTAGACGTACTCGCATATGAACATCGCGCCGATGAGCGGCAGGGTGAATACATTAGCGAACAGCGACCACACCTGCACCGGTGCCAGAACGAACAGTGCAAGCGACGAAATTCCCATGACACCGAAGAATAGGCTCCACGCCAGAGTTACGTGACGCGTATAGCGTTCGATATCGGGCGGCAGAGCACCGTGAACGAAGCGCGCTACACGCGTGATCAGCGGCTCGCGACCCGCGCGCAGCGTGCGGCCGAACATCCACAGCAGCAGCATGTTCGCCAACAGGCCCGGCACCGGGTAGAGCAGCGTTAGATCGGGCACGATGTGATGCGCGTATAGCGCAGCGATCAAAACCACCTCGCTCCCCGCCAACACCAAACCCGCTGCGCGATGCGTGCGCAGTAGCAACAACGTTGCGATGATAAGGCATGGCGCCGCCGCCAGCAGCGGGCCGAGCAGCGTTGCGTGTCCGGACAGGGCAGCCCAGTGAATTAGAGCCTCATAGCCGATGACAACGAACCCGACGACAACAACACCGACAGTGCGTCTGATGCGCACGCTATTCTCCATACTGCCGGACTGTGCAGACGCCAGTGTCATAGCGTGCGATTGCGCTCGACGTGTTCGCTCAGATTGCGCAGGGAACTGAAGATGTCGAGGTTTTCGCTGTCGTCCGATCGCAGTTGGAATCCATAGGCCTTCGATATCGTCAGCGCGATTTCCAGAATGTCGATCGAGTCGAGGCCGAGGCCGTCCCGATACAGCGGTGCGGCGGGGTCGATATCCTCGGGGCGCAGCTCTAAGTTCAAGGTTTCGATGATCATGGCGGCCAGGGCACGTTCCGCGGCGGTCATCATGACTAGGGTGTCCATTTTTATCTGGCTCTTATTTTCTGTGAACGACGCGTCGCGCTTACAGTCTTTACACCGGGAGTCCGTAGATCGGGAGTCTTTGTACCGAGATCCTTTAGATCGGACCGCCCACCGGCGCATTGGCCGGTGGGCTGCAATCCGTCTACGTACTTCGACATCATTGCACCGGCGGGTTCCGAGCAGGTGTGCGTCTGCGGGCTATTATAGCGACGCTCATCGATCCCGCCGAGGATGTAGCAGCGCCGATTCGCATTTCCAAACTCGCCCAGCAACTGCATATGCAACCTCTCGTATTGAGCACGTTCACGGTTTCCAGCAGCCTCGGCATCGGCCTGGCGCCGACGCTGGCTGCGCTTGCAGCGCAGCGCTCCGGCCTGGCACCCTGCGCCTTTGAGATTGCACAAGTCGATACCTGGTCGGGCCAGGTTGACGATCGCAACCTCGTGCCGGTTACCGGTGAGCTGGCGCATTTCGATTGCCGCAATAACCGCCTGGCACAACTGGCCTTGCAGCAGGATGGCTTCGAACCCGCGGTCGCTGCAGCGCGCAACCGCTACGGCGCGCACCGCATCGGCTTATTCCTCGGTACCAGTACGTCGGGCATACACTCGACGGAGCTCGCCTACCGGCGTCGCGATCCGACCGGGAAGCTCCCGGCCGATTTTCACTACGCCGGCACGCACAACAATTTTTCGGTGGCTCGTTTCGTTCAAGCGCGCTTGCAGCTGCGCGGTCCGGCCGCTGTCGTATCCACCGCCTGCTCTTCCAGCGCGAAAGTATTCGGTACTGCCGCACGCATGATATCGGCAGGCGTTTGCGATGCTGTAGTTGTCGGCGGTGCGGACAGCCTCTGTCTAACCACGCTTTATGGCTTCGGATCGCTCGAGTTGCTTGCACGCGGACCCTGCCGCCCGTTCGACGTTCGCCGCGAAGGCATCTCGATAGGCGAAGGCGCCGGCTTCGTATTGCTCGAACGCGCCGATCGAATCCCGGCTGACAAGGCCGTGCTGCTGCTGGGTGTGGGCGAGAGCAGCGACGGACATCACATGTCGACGCCGCATCCCGAAGGCGCGGGTGCGCGCGCGGCGATGGAAGGCGCACTGCGCAGTGCCGGCGTCACCCCGAACGACATCGACTATATAAATCTGCATGGCACCGCCACGCGCAGTAACGACGCGGCGGAAGATAAAGCCGTGTTCAACCTGTTCGGCGACACCGTCGCGTGCAGCTCGACCAAAGGCAGCTCAGGGCACCTGCTCGGCGCGTGCGGCGTGCTGGAAGCCGCCATCTGCGCGATCGCGCTACGTGAAGAATTCCTGCCCGGCAGCACCAACACGCAAGAGCTCGATCCAACCATACGCGTGCGCTACTTGCTGGCAAACCAACAGCACGCAGCGCGCCGGATTATGAGCAACTCGTTCGGATTCGGCGGCAGCAACTGCAGCTTGATTTTGGGTCGGGCCGCTTGATGCGCGTCTTCGTGCAGGCCATCAGCGTACTGGGCCCGGGATTGGCGGGCTGGGAGGCGAGCGCGCCGATCTTGGCGGGCGATGCGCCGTACGTAACAACGGAGCTGGCTCTACCACCGCTCACCGTCTTGCCGCCGGCAGAGCGCCGACGCACCGGCATCAGCGTCAAGCTGGCTTTGTCGGTCGGCCTGCAAGCACTCGAAGCGGTCGCCATGCCACGCGAAACGATCGCGACGGTGTTTACTTCTTCAGGCGGCGATGGGCAGGTAATCCACGAGATCTGTCAGAGCCTGGCAACTGCGGAACGCGACGTGTCGCCCACGCGCTTTCACAACTCCGTGCATAACGCAGCCGCCGGTTATTGGGGCATTGCGCTTCGCTCGCACGCGGCGTCCACCAGCTTGTGCGGGTACGACTGGAGTTTTGCGGCCGGCCTGCTGGAAGCGGCGACGCAGTGTTTATTCGATCGCAAGCCGGTGCTTCTGGTGTCCTATGATGCGCCCTATCCCGAGCCGCTGAACGGCGCCCGACCGATTGTCGGTGCGCTCGGCGTCGCCCTGCTGCTTGGATCCGAGCCCAATGCAAGCGATATTGCGGAGGTGGAAATTGCGCTCGACACAACGCCCGGCAACATAAGTCGCATGGCTTCCGATGAGCTGGAAATTCTGCGCGCGAACAATCCTACCGGGCGCTCGCTGCCGGTCTTATCCGCACTGGCGAAGCGAAGCGGTGGTGAGGTGATCCTGGAATATCTCGACGTCGGTACGATCAAGCTGAAACTCTCGTTCGCCCGCTGACGATCGTTGCGAACCGGTTCGCGCCGACAGGACGCGATGGGGGCCGGGTGTGACCAGACGGCTGAGACACCAAAAAAAAGCGCCGAGTTTTTCACGGCGCTTTTTGTCGCACGTCCACTGCTTCAGCGGGCCAGCTTCAATCCCGAACCGGCAGCGCCTTCGCGCAAAGCGGCGATACGCACCTCCAGCGGCGGATGCGACATGAACAGCCCCGCAATGCCACCGCCACGGCGACCGGTAATGCCGAATGTCGCAACCTTGTCCGGTAGAGTCGACGGCTCGTGGACCGCACGCAGCCGCTCGAGCGCACCGATCATCTTGTCGCGGCCGGCCAGTTGCGCGCCGCCGGCATCGGCGCGGAATTCGCGTTGCCGGCTAAACCACATAACGATGATCGTTGCGCCGATGCCGAGCACCAACTCCGCTACGATCGACGTGATCCAATAACCCACACCCGGCCCGTCGTTGTTGTTCCTGAACACGGTGCGATCCACCACGCTGCCGATTACGCGAGCGAAGAAAATCACGAAGGTGTTGACCACACCCTGCACCAGCGCGAGCGTCACCATATCGCCGTTGGCGACGTGGCTTATCTCATGACCCAGCACCGCTTCCGCTTCGTCGGGCGACATCTGTTGCAGCAAACCGCTGCTGACGGCGACCAGCGCATTGTTACGGTTTGCCCCGGTTGCGAATGCATTGATCTCCGGTGCCTCATAGATGGCGACTTCCGGCATGCCGATGCCAGCGAGCTGTGCATGACGGCGCACCGTATCGACCAGCCAGCGTTCGGTTTGATTGCTTGGATTCTCGATAATCTGCGCCCCGACCATCCGCTTCGCGGACCATTTCGAGATCAGCAGCGAGATCAGCGCACCGCCGAACCCGAACAGGGCGGCGAACACCAGCAGGCCACCCAAGTTGAGCCCGTTGGCGTTGAGAAACCGGTCGACGCCGAGAATGCGAGCGGTAAAGCTCAGCACCAGCAAAAT
>JBDTMS010000252.1:0-6282 GCA_039934195.1 Betaproteobacteria bacterium | reverse complement strand
TGCGCGTCGGCACGCCGACCAACAACAGCGCCGAAGCGCCGTCCGGCTGGTCGTCGCAGGATCCGATGCACGCGCGCAGCTTCGGCGTCGAGTGTCGCGCACCGGCGCTGCCGAGCGGCAGCAACGCGGATGTGCTCGCACGCGCGTTCGGGTTCGGTGCGGCAGTGACGCAGGCGACGTTGCGCACGCTATGGGACGCAGCGCTCATCGAGCAAACCGATGCGCGTCAAATGGCAACCGCCCTGTGGCCGGCGACGTGGGGCTATTATTTGCTGAACCTGATCGGGCTCGAAGGCACCGGCCTCACGCTCGAGTCGATCGCCTGGGCGCGCGAGCATTTCATCGCGAACGTGCGCGCGTTCGGACCGCTGCCGACGTTGCGCGTCGGCCGCCAACCCTACGGCATATTGCCGGTGACGCCGCTCGGCGGCGATCCCGCGAAGATAGCGGACGCGCGCGAACGCTGGCTCGGGACGACGTTGAAGACGTTGTCGGATCGGCTATGGCATCCACGCGTGGCCGACGTGCCGCGCGTCGGCCGCAGCGACGATCCGGCACAGGATCTCGCGACGGTGATGATGAGCGATGCGGTGGCGTCTTCGTATCGGCTGCGCTATTTGCTCGGGCCGCGCTACATCGATCATCTCCGTCGCTTCATTGGCGAAGACTTGAGCGCGAGCGGCTGGCTCGCAGCGCAGGATTCGGTGTCGCGCGCCGTGTTGAATGCGCTCGGCTTCGGCTGGCATCCGCGGCTCGAAGATGCGGCATATTCGGACGGTCAGATGGCGGTCTCGGCGCCGCTGGTGCAGGCCGGCGAGCTCGACGGCGTCGCGACGCTCTCACCGAACTACATCGCGACCTTGCTCACCGATCCGCCGCTGCCGGCAACCGAAACCACGCTGCCCCCCGCGATGCCGACGCCCGCGACAGTGCTGCATATGCTGCTGCGCCATTCCGTGCAGCTCGAGTACACCGCAGCCGCCGCACGGCACGTGACCAAGGAGCCCGGCGCAGCGCCGCTCACAAGCCTGCTGCGCGAACGCGAGCTCGTCAATCTCAACGCGGCAACCGCGGCGACGACGTGGCGCATGCTGCTCACGCGTCCGACCGGCCAGACCAACAACGCCCCGCCGGCCACGTTCCTCAAAGCGATCACCAAGTTCGATACGCCCGAGTTGAAACCGCTCGGCGAGTTGCGCGCCGCGTTCACGCATTTGCAAGGTCTGACCCCGGCGAACTTGGAACGGCTGCTCAAAGGCACGCTCGACGTTGCTTCGCATCGTGTCGATGCTTGGATTACGTCGCTCGCCTCGCGGCGTCTCACGGCATTGCGTGCACAAAAACCGGCGGGCTTGCGCATCGGCGGCTACGGCTGGGTGCTGAATCTCAAACCTACCGCGAAGCAAGCGCCGGTTGCCACGCCGGCCGGAGAAACCGGTCAAGTGTTCGCAATGGCGGGCGACCCCGGCTTCATTCACGCGCCTTCGGTAACGCAGGCGCAGACCGCCGCGCTGCTGCGCAACTCGCATCTCAATCACGCACGCGAGGGTGCGGAAGATCTGTTCGCGGTGGATCTCTCATCGGCGCGCGTGCGGCTTGCGACGACGCTGCTCGACGGTGTGCGCCAGGGCCAGCCGCTCGGCGCGGTGCTCGGATATTTGTTCGAACGCAAGTTGCACGAATTCGGGCACGACGCCGACATCGACGAATTCCGCGCGCTCGCGCCGATAAGACCGGTCAACGCGCCGGGATCGCAGCCCGCCGAATCGATCGCCGCGAATAATGTCGTGGACGGTTTCGAGCTGCCGAAGACGCTGCAAAGGTTGTCGCGGCTGGGCTTCGGCTTTCCGACACCGGATATGCTCGCGCGCCTGAAACGGTGCGAAAAGGAGCTTGCGTTGCTGGACGACGCAATCGACGCATTGAGCGATGCCGCGGTCGCCGAGTGCGCGCATCAAGCGGTACGCGGCAACGTTCTGCGCACCGGCACGACGTTACGGGCGATTGCGAACGGCGACGCACCACCGCCGCAGCTCGAGGTCGCGAAGACGCCGCGTACCGGTATCGCGGTGACGCATCGCGTGCTCGCGCTGTTCAACATCGTCGCGGCGACGGCGGCGCCGCCGTCGCCGCGCGCGCTCGCCGAGGCGACCCTCAACGCGTGGGCGGGACGCCTGTTGGGCAACTTCAAGAACATCCGCTTCGCTGTCGAGAGGCTCGATGCGAACGGTGCGCTGATCAAGTCGCTCGATCTGCGCTTCACTGAGCTTGCCCTGCAACCGATCGATGCCGTGTATCTCGCGCCGTCGCGCCCGGGCGATTCGATGCTCGACATCGATACGCGCGCGTTGGCGGCCGGCGCGACCAAACACGGTGCGCTAACGCCTGGCGATACCCTGCGAATCAATCGGCAGCGCAATGCGACGTGGCTGCCGGTGGAGATCGGTCTCGACGAGCTCGCCGAATTGGCCGTACGCGCGCGTCAGCTATTTTCCGGCGCACGCGCGCTCGATGCTCGCGATATGGCCAGCCTGCAGGGAACGTTCGATGCTCGGATCGACACCGTTGAGCTCACTGCGCGCGCGAAGGCTGCGCAGACGGCGCTGACCGCAGCGTTGACCGCGCTCAAGTCGAAGCTAACCATACCGGTGACCGGCGACATGACGCCGGTGCGAAACGCGATCATCGTGCTGAGCCGCTTCGGCATTGCCGGCTCGGCACCGCTACCGATTGCAACTGCGGACGCCCTGCTTGCGCAAGCCGGCGCCGTAGCCAAGGAAGCACAACGCCGCGCCGACCTCGCCGCAGCTGCAACCGCTCCGCTCGATACGATGCGCGCGGTGTTCGGCGATGCGTTTCTCGCGCTGCCGCGCTTCACCATGGCCGACTCGACGGAGCTCACCAAATCGCTCGCGGCGAGCACGGTGTTGCAGAACAACGATCCGCTCGCGGTGTATCCCTGGTTCCAGCAAGTGGCGCGCGTGCGTGAGCCGGTGTCGCGTCTCGGTGCAAGCTTGCAGGCTGCTGAAGTTGCGGGCACCGGCGCGACGTTGCGACTTACCGTCGCGCAACTGCCGTTTGCGCAAGGCGACCGCTGGATCGGTTTGCCCGCTGATCCCGCACGCGGCATGCCATCCGGCAAGCTGTCGCTCGTCGTACATGCCGAACCGACTTTGAATCTTGCGCAACCGCTGGCCGGCGTGCTGATTGACGAGTGGGTCGAAGTCGTGCCTTCCGCGCGCGAGACGACCGCGATCGCGTTCCAGCACGATGCGCCGGATCAGCGCGCGCCGCAGGTGATGCTGCTTGCCGTGCCCGCCTCGCCCGGCGAGCCGTGGACGGGCGCCGGTTTGCATCGTCTGCTGCTCGATACGCTGGCGTTGGCGCAGGTGCGCGCGATCGATGCGGAAACGCTCGACACCGCGGTGCTGAATCCGATTGCCGGCGCGCAAGCGGTCGGTGAGCTCGCGCACTTCCTGCCGGCGCTGCACTTTGCGGTGAACGTCGATGGCGATGCGATATCGCCGGACTTCAAATCGCTGACGACTTAATCTGACCTGCTGAGACAACGATGGGATCGATCACGAGCTGGGTACGGTTGGAGCCGCGCTGTCGCGACGACGACATGAAGGAAGCGCCGCATGCACGCATCTACGATCCATTGTGGATGCTCGCACGGCAGTGGCAGGCTGCAGAATTCCAAGGCGAAGACACCGGCTCGCCGGTGGTCGCGCGATGGCGCGGCGACAGTGCGCCGATCACACGCTATTACGCGGGCGCGATCAAACCGAATTCGAACCTAAGCGCACCGCGCTACGACGCGACGACGATGCCGTTGGAAGCGCTGGTCGAGCGTCAGCCGTTGCGCCAGCCGACGAATCAAGGCTCGCTGCGATTAGCGGTTGAATCCGGCATGCACTTCTTGCGCATGCTCGATGCGCAGCCTATGTCGAAGAGTTATCGAGTGGATTTCATGGCGCGCTTCGCGCTGCTGGCGCCGACCGATGGGGAGCGCGCTGCCGCCGATGCCGAGACGTTGTCGTATTGGCAGCTGATGGCGACGCGCGCGTTGGATGCTCGACGCCTGATTGCGGCATTTCGCAACGCTGCCGGCAAGCGCATTCCGATACCCGCGACGCTGCCTATCGCCCAGCGCGATAAAGCCGAGGTCGACGCCGCAATAAATGATTGGCTCGCGCAACACGATGCACTATTCGCGCTGCCGCAGTCCGATGCGCCCGATGCCTGGAATGCCGAACGTCTCGAATACGCATTCTCGATCGGCGGCGCACCCGGCAACGAAGAAATTCCCTTGACCGCGACGCAGTACGCAGAGGGCCATCTCGACTGGCACAGCGTCGACTACGATCCCGAGATCAATCTTGGCGCAGCAGCCGACAAGGCGAGCACCTCGATTGTGCGCGCCGTGATGCCTGCGCCGGTGAGCTTCCGCGGCGCGCCGGCGCAGCGATTCTGGGAAATGGAGGATCGGGCGATCGACTATGGTCTGCTGCCTGCGGGTCCCGGCGACATTCCGCACTTGATGCTGAGCGAGTTTGCCAGCGGTTTCGGCAACGAGTGGTACGTGATTCCCATCGATCTCGATGTCGGGACGCTGACGAAGACGCGCTCGCTCGTGATCACCGACAGCTTCGGCGTGCAGACGTTGATCGCGCCGGTGAACGATCCGGCGCAACCTGCGACCGGCTGGTCGATGTTCGAGTTGAGCGGTGTGCAGCGCAAAGATACGCCGCCGCTGCGGCCACGATCCAATTTGCTGTTCCTGGCGCCGAGCCTGTTGAAAACGATCGACAGCCGGCCGCTGGAAGAAGTGCTGTTCATGCGCGACGAGATGGCGAACATGGCGTGGGCGATCGAGAAGATTGTCCAAGGCGCGGTTGAGAATCGGATCGACCCGGCGGCGAAAGCCGATCCGCCGCAGACGACGTTGCCGACGCCGAGTGCGCTACCGCAGTACCGCCTCGCGACCGATGTGCCGGTCAATTGGACGCCGTTGCTGCCGCAGCGCCTAGCAGACAACTCGCTGCGTTTGGTGCGCGCTGCGATGCTCGCGCCCGACGGAACGAACGGTCGGCATGCGCAAGGCGAGTTGCTGAATGCTACGACCAACCTGGCGTTGTTCAACGAAGAAATTCCCCGCGAAGGTGTGCGTGTGACGCGTCAGTTCGAACGAACGCGCTGGATCGGTGGGAGCACGTTGCTGTGGGTAGGTTTGCGCAAACAGGTCGGGAAAGGGGAGGGATCTAGTGCGTTGCGGTTCGACGCTGCGGGCGATTTGTCTGAACAGCGCTGATTGCAGCAACGGATGGAGCGTGCAATTCCGATATAGCCGAAGCTTGCGCGCAGTCCGAGCTAACCGCCGCGAGCAGTCGTCCGATAGTGCAATCGACCCGAGCGGTTGGGCAAATTGTTCGCTCACTCGCCGCATAGCAGACATCTCAAGTTGGGCATCGGAGATCAACGAAACCCAGTCTCAAGGCCAGACGTCAACTTGGACTGCGCAAAAGTAGGCTCAGGAACTGAGAGTGTAGTGCACGAGCATTGTGAGCTCAGCCAACTTGCTGGTGTCATCTGCCGAAAGTGCAAACGGCGCGCCGGGGCCAATCAACGCGGATGACCCGAAGCAAAGATTGGCCAGGCTCGCATTCCGGCTCAGCGTAAAACTGGCGGCGTCTACCGACATGACGTACGTTGCCGGATCGCCCTCGACACGGGCGAACCAGCTCACCTCATCAATAACTGGGGCGTGTCCCTGAGCTAGAAATGGCAGATATTGCGGACCCAGTGTGATCTGCGCAGCGGCCGTGTTTTTCAGCTGCCACCACTCATTGGGAAACTGTTGCCTGATGTTGTAGGCCTGAGATAGCCCGGTGCGTTGCGCCGCAAGCGTCATCTCGTTCAGCAACTCGCGAAGCGCGCCTTCGACGCCGGCCTTGAAGGCGGAGCCGCCGTCTCGCGCCGTGTAGCGCACATGCAGGATCACATCGCTGATGGTGCCGTAATCGAACTGGCGAATTGCGGCCGGCAGCTCGAGTTGCCAGATCGCGATTGCGCCGGTGCCTTCAAACGGAAGGTAGCGCTCGTCGCGGAAATTCAGCTCGAACATCCCGCTATCGGATTGCCCCGCGCTCGTGGCGATGGATTGTATGGTGCCGACGTTATATGCGAAACGCTCGTCGTTGCCGGGCCTGTTCCTGATATTTCTCGGTTCTGTCGCAATAAGGGCGTGAGGTTTAGCGAAGCCGCGCAGTCGGGCACCAG
>JBDTMS010000251.1:0-6287 GCA_039934195.1 Betaproteobacteria bacterium | reverse complement strand
ACCATCGGCGGCAGCGACAAAAATCCGTAGAACGAAATCAGCACCAGGCTCAAGAAAAATTTCCTGTGCATGATCAGCTTCGGGTCGATAAACGGCTGCTCGTCTTGCGTCGTCAGAATGTGCGCGAAGAACCAATAAAGGCCGAGTGCCGCCAACCACGCGAGCACGACGATTTCGTGCGATTCGAACCAGTCGAGGCGCTGGCCGCGGTCGAGCATCATCTGCAGCGCACCGATGCCGAGCGCCAAGGTTAGAAATCCCAGCCAATCGAGACGACGCGGTGTGCGCACCGTCTCGGGAACGAACGCGAGCGAGCCCGCCAGCGCAACGATTCCGATCGGGACGTTGATGTAGTAGATCCAGCGCCACGATGCATATTCGGTGAGGTAGCCGCCGACGACCGGCCCCATTACGGAGCCCAGTACCGCTCCTGCGCCCCATAGCGCCATCGCTTTGCCGTGCTGCTCGGACGGATAGCTGTCGAGAATGATCGCGTGCGACAGCGGAATCAGAAACGCGCCGCTCATCCCTTGCACGATGCGCGCCGCGACCTCGACCGGCAAACTCTCGGCTGCTCCGCAAAATACCGAAGCCACGATGAAGCCGGTTGTTGCGTAAACGAACACGCGCTTGCGGCCGAAGTTGGCGCTCAACCAGCCGCCGGTGGGAATCATGATCGCCGATGCGACGATGTACGAGGTGATGACCCAGGCGATCTGATCCTGGGTGGCGGTGAAGGTGCCCTGCATGTGCGGCAAGGCAACCACGCCGATGGTCCAGTCCATCGAATACAGCAACGATGCCAGCACCACCGACGCAGTACAGAGCGCGCGATGGCGTGGCGGCTCGCTCACTTATCGGCGCCCGCCAGTGCCGGAGCAGGCTTCAAAAACTGCGGCAGATAACCCTGATCGATCAGACGCGTGATGACGCGCGGCAAACCGCGGTCGTGACCGGTATCCACCGTTACCGTCACCGTCATGCCGGCACGCAGCGGCTGCTGACCCGGCAGCTGATCGACTTGCAGCAGCACTGGAATGCGCTGTACCACTTTGACCCAGTTGCCGGTCGCATTCTGCGGCGGCAGAATCGCGAACTCGGCGCCGGTCGCCGGCGCGATCGTAGTTACGCGAGCAGGAAATTCCAGATCGGGGTAGGCGTCTGCGATCACGCGCCCGGCTTGGCCGGCGCGCATATAGGTAAGCTGGGTTTCCTTGAAGTTGGCTTCTACCCAGACTGCGCCGCTTTGAATCAGGCTGAACACCGCGGCACCGCGCTCCACGTGCTCACCGACCTGCAGCTTCATGTTGCTGACGACGCCGGCGGTCGGCGCCCTCACCTGCGTGCGCGCCAAGTCTACGGCAGCGGAATCGTAGGCGGCCTTCGCTTCGAGAAAACGCGGATGCCGCTCGACCGGCAAGTTCGGATCGCCGAGCAATCCGGCGAGCACGCGGTTGGTACTTTCCTCGATGCTCTTCAAGCGGCTCTGCGACGCATGCAGGTTGTGCTTGGCTTCGTCGTAAACATCGCCGCGGCTCATCCCCTGCTCTTTCAATTTCTCCTGGCGATCGAGCTGCCGCGTGAGAAAACCGATGCGGTCTTGTGCCTCCGCCGCCTCTTGCAAGGTAGCCCGATATTCGGCACGCAGCGATTGCACGTCGGTCCGCACCACTTCCATCTGCGCGTGTGCCTTTGCCGCGGCGAGCTCGAACGGGGTCGGATCCAGTTTGAACAGCGGCGCACCGACCGGCACCGGTTGGTTGTCGTGCACGGCAACCTCGCTCACGCGGCCCGACACCTCTGAGCTGACCGCGACGACGTTGGCTTTTACATAGGCGTTTTCCGTATCCATCTCACGTCCACCGCGCGCATAGACGTAGAGTCCCGCAAGGACCGCTATCGCAGGAATTACGATCAGCAGAGACGGCCGGACCACTTTGCGCGCCGGCCCAAGAACGAATCCGCGCAACCGCGTCATGCGCGCCTCCGATGCCGGCTCGCGTTGATCGCCTGCGATGCATCGAGGCGGGTGAGACTGGTTTTCACAGCGAGCAGCGAATCGATCAAATGCTCTTGCTGTTGGGCGGTGAGCTGGGCAAAGGCATCGCGGCGCAACTGCGCTGCCGCCGTGCGCATAGAGCGCATCGCCGGCTCGGCCTGCTCGGTGAGATAGATCCGCTTCGCGCGCCGATCGACCGAATCGGCCTCGCGGCGGACCCAGCCCTTGCGTGCCAGGCGATCGAGTAGTCGTCCGAGCGTGGCCTTCTCGACTTCCAAAATCTCGGCAAGCTCGGACTGGGTCGCGCCATCGTTGCGAAACAGATGATGCAGCACCCACCACTGCGACCGCGTCAGGCCGAGCGACTTCACCCGCCGGTCGAAGATGGTTCGCAATAGGCGTGCGACATCGTGCAATACGAAGCCGAAATTCCGGGATAGATCTTCGCGAAACATGGACGGGAGACGCCGACTGAATTAGTCGCCTAGCTTACTATAAGCCGGGCGACGAGTTTGCCTGAAACATGACGAGTTTGCCTGGAACAAGCGGTTGGACCGGAACACTGGGCGCGGCTCGAGCAGCGGGCGTTGGCACCGCTGGCGGATTTAAACTGCGTTACGACGATCAGCAAGGCCAAAAAAAAACGCAGCGCCACCATGAAACGTTGGCAGCGCTGCGCGCGCAAGCCGCGAGGTCACCTATGACGAGACCTCGCGGTTTGCGGAAACTCTTACTGCTGGTCTACTGGATGCTGACCCAGCTTCCGGTTGTTGCGAACAAGATCGGCGAATTCGTCAACGTCACCGTGACAGCCGTGCTGCCGTTACCGGTCGCGCCGGTATCTTTGCAGATACCGCGAGCGCTGATGATCGCGCCTGCAGGACCGGCTGATCCGACCGTCGCGCGAAGTGTCGCGCCGGGAGCCTGCAGCCAGACAGCGTAGGTGAAGCTGGTCCCGTTGGTATATTTCGCCACCCACAGACCCGACTCGTAGCGCTGCATCGAAACCGGCTTGTTCGCCGCGAATAGTTTGCCGATCTCACCCATCGCGCACGCAGCGGGTTTTGCCGAGTAGTCCGCGCGGTGCAGCCCGAAGTTATGCTGGACGCTGTTCGGATCGGTGCCATCGTCGACATAGTCGTACCACCACGCGCCTTTGATGAAGCTGTACATCGGCGCTAGCAGGTAAAAACGCGCGAGGTAGTCGGCCGCCAGAGAGGGGGAAATGCCATTCGTAGCCAAGTGATTCGGCCATCCCATCTCGGAGATATAGAACGGTAACTCGCGCCCGCCGTTGATCAGCTTCGTACTCGTTTGCAAACTGTCGAGCCACAAAATGGCGTTCTCGGGGATGTCCGGAAAGTTGTAAGGATGGATCGAGTAAACATCCATCGAAGCCAGAGCGCCCGCATTGAACAACTGCCGCGACCAGACCGTGTCGAAATGCGCGATCGCGCCGCCGACCACGAGGATCTCGGGATCGACTGCCTTCAACGCAATGCGCACTTTGACTAGCAGTCTGGCGTACGCGACCGGATCGCCGCGGGTAACAAGACCGCGGCTTCCCATGCCGTTGCTCCACTCGTTCCACACTTCATAGCGCTTGACGACGCCTTTGAAGTGGGTTGCTACGAACCCGGCATAGCGCGCAAAGGCATCCTGTGCTTCCACGCTCAGCGGCATGCCCCCGCCGTCGTAGAACCCGTTGCCGTAGCACAGGAGCAGCAAGGTCTCGATGCCGTTCGCCTTGGCACCGCGGATGTATTTGTCCATATTGGTCAGCTCGGGGCCATAGATGAACTGGCCCTTCTGCTTTTCCACCCACGACCACATTATCGGCTGGCGCAGCGAGGTCATTCCGAGCGAAGCATAGCTCGCGAATGCCTGGTCCTGCTTAATCGGACCCCAGAGGCCGTTGTGAACGTTTACGCCGATGTGAAAATTCGTTCGCATCGGCGCCGCCGCAGGGGCTGCGCCTGCGCTCGGCGCTGAGTCCGGCGTCGATGTGCTGGCCGCGATCGCGGCAGCGATCGCCGCGGCCTTCGCTGCGGCGATCGCGGCGGTGTTGGCTGCTGCGATTGCGGCGGCATTCGCTGCCGCACGCGCCGCGTTACCGGCTGCTGCGACCGCCGCGTTGCTGGCCGCTACGATCGCCGCGGCGCTGGCTGCCGCGTTCGCTGCGTTGCTGGCTGCTAGGTTCGCCGCGCTGATGGCTGCTGCGCGTGCCGCGTTGATGGCTGCTACTCGCGCCGCGTTGGCGGCTGCTGCGCTGGCCGCGTTATTGGCTGCTGCGTTCGCCGCGTTGGCGGCCGCTGCACGCGCCGCGTTGCTGGCTGCTGCGTTCGCCGCGTTGGTGGCTGCCGCGCGCGCCGCGTTGGTGGCTGCTGCATTCGCCGCAGTGCTGGCTGCTGCGCGCGCCGCGTTGGTGGCTGCAGCGCTAGCCGCGTCGCTGGCTGCTGCGGTCGCCGCATTGCTGGCTGCTGCGCTCGCCGCGGTGCTGGCCGCTACGCTCGCCGCAGTGGTGGCTGCTGCGCTCGCCGCAGTGCTTGCTGATGCACTCGCCGCGGCGCTGGCTGCTGCGCTCACGGCGGCGTTAGCCACTGCACCGGCCGGGGTCGCAGATGCGCCCCCTGCGGCGCTGGTAGCCGCGGCGGTTGCCGGGTTGGTACCGGGTTTAGCCGCCGTTTTGGTGACCTTGCGCCCTGTCGGCTTGTTCTTGTCGACTGCGGTTGCCCCCGATGCAGCGCTCGCGTTGCCGGTCCCGCCGCTGTTGGAGCTTGGCGACGAGCTGGTCGGCTTGCTGGGGGCAGGTGAGCTCGGGCTCGAAGCGCTCGCATCGCTCGATCCGCTTTCGTATTGAATCTGAGCAGGCGCCGGGGCTGCGACCGCGGCCGCCGTGCTCTTGGACACGTTGCCGGAAGGCGAGACTCTTACAACCGTAACCTTGTCTCCGGGAACCTTGGCCGGCGGCGTTTGGGTGTAGGTGACCCTACCCGCACCATCGGTGACCTTGTACAAGACCCCGGCATCGGCGAGCACAGGCAATCCCAGCGCAATAAGTGCTGCGCCGAAGACGGCAACCTGCGCCGTTTTATGTGCGATGGAAACCAGATTCGTTGCGCAACGCATGCGCGCGACGACTGCTGAGTTCAATAAACCTGTTCGCTCTATCCTGCTCACTGATCCGTTCTGAACCGACTGCATCCTGCCCCCGATGTCGTGTACGTCGCCCGAAACACCTAGGGCGCCCGCAGCGGAATGCCGCGTGCACTGTAATCGGCACACTTGAACAAATCTTTAAACCTTGTTTCGCATTTTTTGTCAAATGGTTACGAATGTTAAAGGCTCTTTAGGCGATTAAGTCATTCAATTTATCTGCTCTACTTATATTAATTGTTTCAGCGATCAATTGGGCGTCGGTCGAGATCTGATTGATTACTCGTGAAGCAGCCGCGCTGTCTCCAGGGCGGTTCCTCGACAAGCAGGCAATCGCAAACGACGATTCAGCATCCATGGCGCGCACTGGCGCACCCGGTCACGGAGCGCATCTGGTCGATGCAGCGCCGCCTCGAAGCCGATGCAAGATGCGGATTGATTAGACGAGTCTTGCCCGGTCGATCGCTTGCCAAGCTCGTTGATCGCCGGCGAAGCGATAAGCGAGCAATCGATCAGACTCAAATTGCGCGTCGATGAAGAAAAAAGGGCTGCGCAGAAAGCGCAGCCCTTTTTGTTGGCGCAAGCAGGTCGTTACGCGCGCTTCGGAACGTAGCCGTAGTACGCGTTGTTGCGCTCGGTACCTTCGCGCTCGTATTCCGATTTCATCAGTGCGAGCTTGTCGCGCGTCAACGTTTCGTACTCTGCAGCGATCTTGTACTTGTACATCTTCGCGGAATTCTGTCCGAAGATCTTGTTTTTGACCGCGCCGTCGGCAGCGCCGAGCTGGGTCTTCCAGCCCATCTTCTTCATCATGTCATCGGGAATCTCCAGGCGCCGCAGCGCTTCGATCTGCCACTGCGGCGAGCCGTACCATACCGAATCGGAACCCCACATGACGTGATCTGCACCCATCTCGTTCACCAGTTGCCCGACGAATGCGGCGGCAAAACGGGGATTCGCCACTGCGGAGTTCGCGAACGCGGTACCGAGATCGGCATAGACGTTATTGACGCCGTGCTTCTTCGGAATTTGCGCGAGGTCGGTACTCCAGCGAATCACGCCGGTCTTTTCGAACTCACTTAGCTCGAGCGCCGGATCTTCCAGGAACGGCCGCAACGCAGCGTGATAGATG
>JBDTMS010000250.1:0-6321 GCA_039934195.1 Betaproteobacteria bacterium | reverse complement strand
GTGATCAGCAGATTGCGCAGGTTGTTGAACGCGATATAGAGCAGCAGAAAAATGCCGATGCCGGCGATCGACGAGTGCACCAGCAGATCTTCGCGCGCCTGCGCCTGCGCTTGCGCGGTGCCGGCAAACACGATGAAATTGCCGGCCGCAAGCTTAACCTCGCGTGCCAATCGATCGCGCAGCGTGTTCTCGAAATCCTCGATGTCGCGTCCGCTTACGCTGGCCGTCACGCTTTGCATGCGGCGGCCGGCGGAATGCAGAATCTTGTAGCGGCCGCCGCTCAAGTCGATATCCGCGATGTCGCGCAGGAACACCAAGGCACCGTCGACGCTGCGCAGTTGCAGTGAGCCGATCTGGGTAATGCGGTTACGGACTTCGGGTGCGAGTACCACCACCAGCGCCACCGCATGATTGTTCTCATACACCTGTGCCACGGGCGCGCCTTCATAAGCAGCACTGACCGCTTCCAAGGCCGTCGCCGGCGCAATGCCAAGCGCAGCAGCGCGGTCCTGCCGCAAACGAATCACGACCTGCGGCGTCCCCGGCGGCGCCTGCACTTGCACGTCGCGCGCACCTGGGACTTTTGCGACAGTCGACGCGATCGCCTGCGCGTCGCGATCCAGCAAATCGAGATCCGCGCCATGCACGTTGATCACGACCGGCGCCGCAAATCCCGCGATGGTTTCTTCGATGCGTTCGGTAAGAAACGTGTTGACCGCGAACGTCACGCCGGCAAACTCGCCGCCGCGCTGACCGGACAAAGTCGCGCGGATCTCGCGCAGGATGCGCGATTGCTCTTTGCCGTTGAGTGGTCCGATCTCGACCTCGATCTCGCTGTAATGGGTGCCGAACGTATCCGCCCCGTTGGGCGCGCGTCCGACCCACTGCGCGACCGACTGCACGCCTTTGATGGAGCCGATCGCGCGCGCCAAGCGCGTGCCGATGCGCAGCGATTCCGATTCCGCGGTGCCAGGGACCGCCGTCATGTGAATGATGTAGTGGCCTTCGCGCAGAGCCGGAATGAACTCGCCTGAAAACAGCGGCAAAATGCTGATGCCGAGCACGATGAACGCGAACACGACGCTGACGATGCGGCCTGGAAAACGTTCGATTCGCCGCAGCAGATCGACGTAGCGCGGCTTGAGCCAAGCCACCGCGGGCGGGTCATCGCTGTTGAGCGCACCGCGCGCAAGCAGCAAATAGCACAGGGCCGGCGTGAGGCTGAGCGCGACCACCAGGGAACCCAGAATCGCGAGAATGTACGCGAAACCGAGCGGCGCGAACAACTTGCCGGCCACGCCGGATAGAGTCAGCAGCGGAACGAACACGAGCGCGACGATGAACGTCGCGTAGACTACCGAGCTACGCACCTCGATGGATGCGCTGTGCACCACCTCATCGGTCGGCCGCGGGTGTGCGAGCAAACGATTGAGGCGCAAGCGACGGAAAATATTTTCAGTATCGATGATGGCGTCGTCGACGACCTCGCCGAGCGCGATCGCCAGTCCGCCCATCACCATGATGTTCAACCCCACGCCGAAGTAGTCGAGCACCAGCATCGCGCTCAGCAGCGACGCTGGAATCGCAGTCGCACAGATAAATGCGGTGCGCACGTTGAACAGGAATAGGAACAGCACGACCACTACGAGAACGGCGCCGATGAACAGATCGCGCTGCACGTTTCTCACCGCGGTCTCGATAAAATTTGCCGGACGGAACAAGCGCGGATGCAGCGTGATCTTCTGCGCGGCGAACAGCGGTTCCAGCTCTTTCAGCGAATGCTCGAGCGCCAAGGTCACCGCGCGCGTGTTCGCGCCGAGCTGACCCTGCACCAAAAGAAACACGCCGGGCGTGCCGTCGATCTGTGCAGCACTGATCGACGGTGCAGCCGCCGCAACGACGCTACCGACATCCGCCAGGCGAATGGTCTGCGCGCCTCGGCGCATCAACAATACACGGCCGAGCTCTTCTGCTGAGCGCGGCTGGCCTTCGGTATTGACGATGATGTGCTGGTTGTCGGTCTTGACGAAACCCGCGGGCAGCACAGCGGTCGCGCGGCGCGCGGCTTCCACCACTTCTTGCATCGAGAGGCCAAGGCGAAGCAGGCGCTGCGGATCGACTTGGATCTGCCATTGCCGTACGTCGCCGCCGAACACATTCACCTCGGCAACGCCGGTCACCGCCATCAGATGCGGTCGCACGGTCCGGTCGACCAACGTGCGTAGCTCCATCAACGAGCGAGCGTTTGAAGTGATGCCAAGACCGAGCACCGTGCTCGCGGAGGATGTCAGCGGGGTGATCATCGGCGGACCGACACCATGCGGAAGTTGCACAGCCAGGGAAGACAAGCGCTCGCTCACGACCTGCCGGTTGCGGTACACGCTGGAGCCGTCGCGGAACAGAATCGTCACGACGGACAATCCGGGAATGGATTGCGAGCGCATGTGCTCGACACCCGATGCGCCGGATAACGCATCTTCGATTGGCTGCGACACTTGCCGCTCGACCAGCTCCGCGGACAGGCCGGGCGCTTCGGTCTGGATTACCACTTGGCTCGGGGAGAATTCCGGGAACACATCGAGGTTCGCGCGCGTCAGCACGTAGAACCCGTAGACCATCACGCTCAATGCCAGCGCTACGACCACGCCGGGAAACTTGATCGATTGGCGAACGAGGAAAGAGATCATCTACGGCTACAAACGCGGGCGAGCGCGTACCGGCGGCGCGATAACAACAGCGAGTGCGCCGTCCCGCTTGCCACGGTCAATCTTCATTCTCGTTTCTGATTTGAAACTTGAGCTCTTCCGACAGCAGCAATTGCGCCCCGCTGACGACGATGTCTTCGTCCGGTTCGAAGCCCTCGACGTTGAACCACCCGCCGCTCAGCTCTTGGGACGTGTCTACGGCTTTACGCAGAAACACGTCATCATCGTCATCGTCGCGAACATACGCCCAGGCTTTGCCGCCGTGCCAGACCACAGCCGTCGCGGGAATAACCACACCCTTGCGCGACCGGCTACCGAGATTGATTCTCGCCGTGAGTCGATTGCCAACGCGCAGCCCGTTTGCGTTGACGACATAAAAAAACGTTGCGCCGGGCAACGTGGCATCGCCTTGCGGGGCCGGCGAAACGTAGCGGGCGGGACGTTGCGGGACGTCGGTCGACACCGGTGCGATCGACACCGGCAGCTTGCCGGCCTTAGCCTGCAAATCGTAAGGGAAGCTCAACGCAACGAGCATGTCCCGCTGCTGCGTCAACGCAGAGAACGCCGAGGATTCCGGATTGGTTGCCCACTGCGCAAGCACTGGCCCCCAGGCGTTGCGGATGCTTTCGTGCGCGATGATGCTCGTCTGGTCTGCCGCAGCCAGGCGCGCCTGATCGGATTTGAATTGCGCTTCCGCCGATTGCACCGCGCGCTGGGCAACGTTACGGTCGTCGTCGAACAGTTTCTTCGCACGCTGATATTCGGCTTCGCTGTTGGCGGCGACGGCGCGAAGCGCGCGTGCTTCAGCGGCTGCCGCGACATAGCGGGCACGTAGATCGAGCAGCGGCTGAATATTGACGACCGCGCCATACACTTCTGCGCTTGCCTGCGACGCTGCGGGTTGCAGCATCGCGGTCGCGATGCCGGTTGCATCCTGGCTTGATTTCGCAACGCGTACAGCCGGCGTCCCATTCTGCTGTTCGACGTGCGATTGCACGGGCATGTCGTCGTCGTTGGCCGGGGTCGCCAGGTGCAGCTCGTCCCGTGCGTAGTACACCAGCGCACAGACGAGCACGGCGATGACGAGCGCCATCGCACCGATTACGACCGCGCTGCGATCCATCTTCATTGCTGCGTTAAGCTCGGCGCGCGTTCGTTCGGCGCAGGCGCTGCAGTCAGCAGCGGGAATGGCGTGCCGGCGAGTGGAATCTGCAAGGCATCCTCCAACTCGCCTTGCGCGCGCAGCGCATCGACGCGTGCCGCGAGTACAGTCCGGCTCGCCAGCGACAACGCGAGGGCGGCTTGTACGATGTCGACACGATCGGCATAACCGGCGGCGAACTGTTTCTCGATTCGCTCGCGCTGTACTTGCTGGTCGGCAAGGCTGCGGTGATTGTCGGCGAGGCCTTCCGCACGTTTCGCGAACACCGCCAGCGCGCCTTCTGCCAGCGCGATCGTATTGCTCTGCAGTCGGCGAAATTCGCTCGCAGCAACGTCGCGCCGCGCTTGTGCCGCATCGATAGCCGGCGCGTTGCCGCGGGTCGGCGCTAGAATCAGTCCAACCGCCAGCGACCAGACGTTATCGCCTTGGTCCCAGAGGTACGACGGCTTTAGCGTGATGCTCGGATATTGCCTTGCGATTTGCAGTTTCACGTCGGCTTCCGCCGCTGCGTATTCCTGCAGCTTGGTTCGCACATCGAGCCGGTTAAGCAATGCGGCGCGCTGCGCTTGTGTGTCCGATGGCGCCGGCGCGATCTGATCGAACGCGGAGAAGTCGAGGCTAAGCGCGCGCACCGCGCGCAGCGGCACGGCGAGCGCTTGCGCAAGTGCCGCGAGGTCGCGCTCGCGCGAGGATTGCGCGACACGCTGACGATTCTGCGCATCGGCTAGACCGAGCTGGGCCACGCTTGCTTCCGTCGATGAAATTGCGCCCGCTTCCAGCCGGCGTTGCAGCAGTCGCACGAGTGCGGCGCGGTCTTGCACTTCGGCGTCCAGCAGCACGGAGTCGCGCAACGATGCGTAGTAATCGAGATAGCGTGAACGCAGCCGCGAGCGCACTTCCCAGGCCACGCTGCCGACCCTGAGTGCGGCGGCTTCGGCAAGTGCATCGTATTGCTCGCGGATCGCCTTGCCGCTGCTGCCGCCACCGATCGGGATGTCGATCTCGAAGCCGGCGCTCCATGGGCTGGAGCTTTGTTCCGTGCGCGCTGTGTGATGCTCAAGCGCCGGCTGAACGCCGAGCGGTGGGTGCTGCGTGGCAACCGCAGTGTCAGCGCGCGCCGCGCGTGCCTGCGCGCGAGCGACTTCCAGATCGGGATGATAGTAGAACGCAACCAACGTCAGTGCGGCCAGATCCCAGCTGCGCAGCGGCCATTCACGCACGTCTACGTCATGGGCACCCAGGTATTCGCGCACTGGCGCAGCGTCGATGGTGCGCGATTCATACGCGCTCGCCGACGCGCTGGGCTCGAGCGGCGCCGGTCGATAGGTGCGCAGCGCACAACCGGCCATCGAAATCACAGCGACCAACAGAAGCAACCGGGTGGAGTGCTGGATGAACCGGATGGAGTGGGGGCGGCGCATTGTGCGCGGAGTTTAGCGTGTGCCGTCCGCACCCGGCAAATCGCCGAATCCGGCAAGCGGGTTCCGCGAGCAGCGGAATATGCGTTAGCGGTAGCGGATTGTTTGGAACCTCCGCCGCTCGCCACCTTCAAACGTGCATCCGCGCAACGCACGGTGCCATCGGCGCAAACCGCCGATGTAGGACGAGTGCCGACAGACCCGCAGCGGATGCAGACCAGTTTCGAACAGGAGCGCTTGAAGATGAAGCTCAAGTCAATTTTCGATCTCAGCAAGAGCGCCGCAATGAGCTGGATCGACGATTTCGCGCCCAGCATGGGGGCCGCGCTCGCCTACTACACAGTGTTCTCCATGGCGCCGCTGTTGATCATCGTGATCGCCGTTGCCGGCCTGGTGTTCGGCCAGCAAGCCGCGCAGGAAGCGATCATCGCTCAAGCACAGGGATTGCTGGGCGCTGAAGGCACCGACGCGATTAAGCTTATGCTGGAAAATGCGCAGCATCCCAAAGAAGGGCTCTTCGCGGGGACGGTCAGTGTCGTGATGCTGTTTATCGGTGCGACAACGGTGTTCGCGGAACTGGAAAGCGCCTTGAATCGAATCTGGAAGGTCGAAGCGCCGAAGGAGAGCGGTCTGTGGAGCTTCATCCATACGCGATTGCTGTCGATCGGCATGGTGCTGGCACTCGGATTTCTGCTGCTGGTATCGCTCTTCGTGAGCGCGGCACTGGCTGCCTGGGGCAGCTATTGGGGCGGCATGTTCGGCGGCATGGAATCGCTGTTGCAGGCCGCGAACTTCATCCTCTCGTTTGTCGTCATCACGGTTTTGTTCGCGATCATCTACAAGTTTTTGCCGCAGGCGAAAGTCCAGTGGCGCGACGTGTGGGTCGGCGCGGGGGTGACTTCGCTGCTGTTCGGCATCGGCAAGCTGCTCATCGGTTTGTACATCGGCAAGGCAGCGGTCTCGTCAGCCTACGGTGCCGCAGGCGCGCTGGTCGTGCTGCTGGTCTGGGTGTACTACTCGTCGCAGATCTTTCTGC